>NZ_JBSXNR010000033.1:0-78435 GCF_056857735.1 Flagellimonas sp. L-11 | reverse complement strand
AATCCTTGAAAACGGACGCATCTTCGTTCAAAAGCATCAAGAGCACAACATATAAATGAAAAATGCCACTAAAACCAATATGGTTCAGTGGCATTTAGTTTAATGTTCATGAAAAAACAGGCTTACTCCTGAATGTCCCTATCTCAAAATAACTGTGCTGGTGATGGATTAAGAGGTGAACGACTGCATCTCCACCAATTTCTTGTAGCTTTTGGCGGATTTCATCAATTCTTCATGGGTACCTTGTTCCACAATTTCCCCTTTGCTCATCACCACAATGGTATCTGCGTTTTGTATGGTGGACAGTCGATGTGCAATTACAATGGAAGTGCGGTTCAGCATCATTTTTTCCAAGGCGTCCTGTACCAATCGCTCACTTTCAGTATCCAAGGCGGAGGTTGCCTCGTCCAATATCATGATGGGTGGATTTTTCAGCACGGCTCTTGCAATGGACAAGCGTTGTTTTTGACCGCCACTCAGTTTATTTCCGCTATCTCCAATATTGGTATCGTAGCCATGAGGGAGCTCCATAATAAAATCGTGGGCATTGGCGACCTTTGCAGCGGCGATAATCTCGTCCATCGTGGCATTTTCCTTGCCTAGGGCAATGTTGTTCTTTACGGAATCGTTGAAGAGAATGGAGTCCTGCGTTACCAACCCCATGAGTCCGCGCAACGACTTTTTGGTAATGTGTTTGATGTTGGTGCCGTCAATCAATATATCTCCTTTATTTACATCGTAAAAACGAGTGACCAAATTGGCCACGGTGCTTTTTCCACTGCCGGATTGCCCTACCAAGGCAACAGTTTTCCCTTTATCAACCTTTAGGTTGAAATTTTTAAGGATATAATCGTCTTCATATTTGAAACTGACTTCTTTCAATTCAATACCTGAATTAAAATCCGTTTTATCTTCAGCTCCATCAATATCGGTGATGGGGTTTTGGGATTCGAGTATTTCCAAAACACGCTCGGCAGCGGAATTTCCTTTTTTAACGGCATAGGAAGCCTTGCTAATGGCTTTTGCAGGCGTTAATATATTAAATGCCAACCCCATATAGGATATAAAAGAGGCGGCGTCCAAGGTTCCTTCCAAGAGTACCATCCGTCCGCCAAACCAAAGCAGTACGCCAAAAACGACAATTCCAAGGAACTCGCTGGTCGGCGATGAGAGGTTTTGACGGTTCAACAAGGAGTTTGAAAACCTGAAAAAGCGTGAAGTTGAGGTTTTAAATATATGATAGAATTTAGATTCCGCGTTAAATGCTTTGATTACGCGAAGTCCCCCCAAGGTTTCTTCAACTATGGAGAGAAATTCACCTTGTTCCTTTTGTACCCTGTCCGATTTTTTCTTTAATGATTTCCCAATCCGGGATATAATCATTCCAGCAATGGGAATAAAAATAAAAACGAAAATGGTCAGCTTTACACTAATGATGAACATTACAATGATCGTAAACAGGATGGTCAAGGGCTCGCGCACGATCAACTCCAAAATGGATAGAAAGGAATGCTGAATTTCCAATACATCGGAAGTGATCCTGGCAATAACATCGCCTTTCTTTTTCTCGGAGAAGTAGGAGATGGGCAAATCCACGATTTTCCGGTACATTTTGTTACGGATGTCTTTGAGTACTCCATTACGCAAAAAGGTAATAAAATACATGGCCAAGTAATTGAAGATGTTCTTGAATAGGAATAAGAACAAAATGAGACCCACAGCCAAAAGCAGCCCTTTCATAGGGTCCTCTCCGGAGAATTGGGTCACCTGATAATTCATGTAACCTTCAAAATAATCCTTGAGCTTGCCGATACCTTCAAATTTTGGTGGATCGCTCATTTGCTTGGTTTTATCAAAAAGTACATTAAGCATTGGAATGAGTGCAGCATAGGACAATGCACTGAACAATGCATAGAGAATATTGAAGAAAATATTCAGAACACCATATTTGCGGTATGGTCTCGCAAATTGGAGAATCTTTTTAAAGTAGTTCATTCACTTATAAATTCAGCTCAGAAATGATACCTTCAATTTTGGTATCCAACTGCGAATTTACGGATTTATAATCCGCTGCCTTGTCCAATTTTCCATTTGTACTGATGTAGAACTTTACTTTGGGTTCGGTTCCACTAGGTCGCGCGGCAATTCGGGTGCCATCCTCCGTCTCGTAAATGAGTACATTGGATTTTGGCAAATGAAGCGTAAATTCCTCACCTGTCTGTACATTTTTTACAATGGAGGTATTGTAATCTTCAATGTAGAGCAGCTTTGAACCTTGAACCGTATTTACTGGATTTTCTTTAAAATCCTTCAGCATTTGTTTGATTTCTTCTGCTCCGCTCATTCCTTTTTTGGTGATGGAGATGAGTTTTTCCTTGTAGAAGCCAAACTCCACGTAGGCATCGATCAAATCTTTATAAAAAGAGCTTCCATTGGCTTTGGCGTTGGCGGCGATTTCGCAGGCCAATAGGGTAGCGGTTACTGCATCTTTGTCTCGTACAAAGTCCCCAACCATATATCCAAAACTTTCCTCGCCACCACCTATAAATCGGGAGTTGGGAAAATCCTTTATCATTTTGCCGATCCATTTAAAGCCAGTCAACGCTGTTTTAAATTCCACACCGTACGATTTTGCCATTTGCTGCATCATGGGGGTGGAAACAATGGTGGTAGCGATAAATTCGTTACCCTTGAATCCTTCTTCCTTGTATTGGTCCAAAAGGAACTTGGTCATGAGCACCATGGTCTGGTTTCCGTTCAGCAGTTCTATTTTACCATCCAAGTTGCGTACTGCGATTCCCAAACGGTCGCTATCGGGGTCGGTACCCACAACCATGTCCGCACCAATCTCTTCGGCTTTTTTTATGGCCATGGACAATGCTTCTGGTTCTTCAGGGTTTGGAGATTTTACAGTTGGGAAATCCCCATCCGGTTTTGCTTGCTCCTCAATTATAGTAACGTTTTTGTAGCCTGCTCGTTTCAATACTTCTGGAATGGCGGTAATGGAGGTTCCGTGCAAGGAAGTGAACACGATTTTGAAATTGTCCTTCCCCTTGGCGTCAAAACTTCCATTTTTTACAGATGCATCAAAAAAGGCTTCGTCCACATCTTCATCAATTAAATGTATCAGACTTTCATCCTTATCAAATTTGATGTCCTCAAAAGATAGAGAGTTGATCTCAGCTATAATTTCGCCATCCTGTGGAGGCACAATCTGTCCGCCATCGGCCCAATATACTTTGTATCCATTGTATTCCGGTGGGTTGTGGGAGGCGGTAAGTACAATTCCTGCATGGCATCCGATATGCTTCACGGCAAAGGAAAGCTCGGGGGTTGTCCTTAATTCGGAAAAGAGGTGTACCCTAATACCATTGGCCGAAAAAACCTCTGCCACGGTTTTGGCCAAAGATTTAGAATTGTGCCTGCAATCGTAAGCGATTACGACCCTAAGATCATTGTCCGTATATGTTTTTTTAAGATAATTGCTTAGACCTTGGGTATTTTTCCCCAAGGTGTACCTGTTAATTCTATTAGTGCCAACACCCATTACACCGCGCATGCCCCCAGTTCCAAATTCTAAATCCTTATAAAAGCGTTCCTTGAGTTCGTCAGGGTCGTTTTCCATAAGGTGTTTGATTTCTTTTTTTGTGTCATTGTCAAAAAAATCGGTCAACCAAGTTCGCGCTATATCGGTAATGGAATCCATGGTATTTATAGTTGTTTAGAGGTTTAAAAATACAAAGTTTAACGGGTTTTGGAATGGTCTAGAGGTTAATTTTGTCGGAGATGTTGTATCGGGTATCGTTTTTTCTGGACCGTACCATAATCTCTCCAATAAAACCCGCTAAAAATAATTGTGTGCCAATGATCATGGCGGTCAGCGCCATATAAAATTGTGGTCTTTGGGTAATTAGACGACCTGCTGGGTTAAGGAATAGTTTGTCAACACCCAAATAAAGTGAAAATCCAAAGCCTACAATAAACATGAGTACCCCCCAAGCCCCAAATAGGTGCATGGGCCTACGACCAAATTTGGAAACGAACCAAATAGTAATCAAATCCAAAAACCCATTTATAAAACGTTCCGCTCCAAACTTGGTGGAACCATATTTTCTGGCTTGGTGCTGCACTACTTTTTCCGTAATATCGGCAAAGCCGGCATTTTTGGCCAAAACAGGAATGTACCGATGCATTTCACCGGAAACTTCGATGGTTTTTATGACTTTTTGGTTGAAGGCTTTGAGCCCACAATTAAAATCGTGCAATTTTACGCCAGAAGTTTTCCGTGCTGCCCAATTGAACAGTTTGGAGGGAATGTTCTTGGTAATAACGGAATCGTATCGTTTCTTTTTCCAGCCCGATACTACATGATGCCCTTCTTGGGTGACCATTCGGTACATTTCAGGGATTTCTTCCGGATTGTCCTGAAGGTCGGCATCCATGGTGACCACAACGTCTCCCACGGCAGCTTTGAAACCCGCGTGCAGGGCCTGTGATTTGCCAAAATTTTTTAGAAAACGAATGGCTTTTGTATTTGGGTCAGTTTTGGAAAGCTCCAAAATGGTTTCCCAAGAGCCGTCGGTACTGCCATCATCAATAAAGATGATTTCATAAGAAAAATGATTGGATTGCATCACTTGTACAATCCAATCATGTAGTTCTTTTAACGATTCTTGTTCGTTAAGTAAAGGAATTACAATGGAAATCTGCATTGTTCGATTCTGGAATTCCTTTCAAAAGTAGTATTTTTTGTTTTAGTATTCCGCTTTGGACTTTTTCAAGATCAGTCCCGTAATAAGGCCCAATATCAGACCGAGTACACAATTTATAATTAAACCAATGGGATATTGTAGCCAGGAGAGGCTTTTTTGCATTTCCACACCCTGTTCCCATTGCTCCTCTGTCATGCTTGGGTTTTGTTCCATGGCTTTTGGTTTGGCCATTTCTATGGCTTTGTCCATAAAATCGGGCTCAATAAAATTGGTAAGTACAAATTGATAGGCCAAAGAAATTACAGCACCGATCAAAGCGGCGCCCACAGCAACTTTTAAAGCTTCCGAAATGGTTAAATACCCACCGTTCGCCTTTTTAAAGGCGTTGATCGCCAAAAACACAACGGCAGCCATTATTACGATGGAAATCACGATAATTGCCGTATTTCTTTCGTAGTGCATTTTTTGGGTGTAGAGCATAACGCCGAACACCACGGATATTACACCTAACAATAATCCGTAGTTAAGTGCAAATTTCCCTGTTTTGGGTTGTTGTTCTTCCATGATTTTAAAATTAGTGTTGATTACAAAAGGTTAGTGCCAGATTGCTTAGATTTGTTACAGATAAATTTACTTTTAATTTTTTAGGGCTTTTAAGTTGGAGAAATAAAAGAAATCATTAAATTTGCACCCTGAAAATTCTGAGATTAAGCATTTAAGACGATGAGAAAAGGTATACACCCAGAAAACTATAGATTGGTTGCTTTTAAAGACATGTCCAACGACGATGTGTTTATTACAAAGTCCACTGCTGAAGCGAAAGAGACCATCACTGTTGATGGTGTTGAATACCCTTTGGTAAAATTGGAAATTTCAAGAACTTCCCACCCATACTACACCGGTAAAACCAAATTGGTCGATACCGCTGGTAGAATTGACAAGTTCAAGAACAAGTACAAAAAATTCAAGAAAGAAGAGAAGGAGACCGAGTAGGCCGCACTTTTTAACGAAATATATAGACGCTCTCGATGGTTTTCGAGGGCGTTTTTTATTTTTACGGTATGTAACCTGTTTGGGAATTTCAATCACAACTTCCTAAATAGACCTTCAAAGCTGCGCTATGAACTATATCCTTTCCGACGGTAACCACCGCGAAGACCTTTTTCCTTTTACGTTCACGAGGCCTGTATCCGGGATTCGGGTGGGTATCTTAACGATTAGTGAAAAATGGGAGAAATGGCTGAAAACTTCTGTGAGCTTTCAAACTGCGGATTACCTTTCTGAAAAGTTTCCGTTATCCGTTGCGGCTAAAAATACCGTGATTAATGGTAGTTATTTGCCTAATCGAGCTTTGGTGGAAGCCATCCGCACTTTAAAGATGGGTGAAGCTTTGATTGGGGACGATAGCTATATCGCTTATGTAACAGAAAACCCAGAAACGGGTTTTGAGGAATCGGCATACACAGCCATTCCTTTTGATGGCGAGGTATTGACCATAAAGCATACCTGGGACATCTTTTCCAAAAACGGGGAGGCACTACAGGTCGATTTTGACCTACTGACCAAAGGTAGAACCAGCCAGCCCATACCCGATACCAACCAAGTTAGGAGCCCAGAGAACATTTTTATCGAAGAAGGAGCTACGGTGGAGTTCTGTATTTTGAATGCCTCCACAGGTCCTATTTATATTGGTAAAAACGCCTTGATGATGGAAGGCTGTATGGTACGAGGTGGATTGGCCCTTTGCGAAAGCGCCATTTTAAAGATGGGCGCCAAGATTTACGGTGCCGTTACCGCTGGACCGGGCTGCAAATTGGGTGGGGAAGTGAATAATGCGGTATTGTTTGCCAATTCCAACAAAGGGCACGATGGTTTTCTTGGAAACTCCGTGTTAGGGGAGTGGTGCAATATTGGGGCGGACACCAATACATCCAACTTAAAAAACAATTATGCTCCCGTTCGCCTGTGGAACTACAAAACCGAAGGTTTTGCCAAAACAGGACTGCAATTTTGCGGGTTGATGATGGGCGACCATAGCAAATGTGGCATCAATGTAATGTTTAACACGGGAACCGTGGTGGGAGTGAGTGCCAATATTTTTGGCTGTGGTTTCCCCAGAAACTTTATTCCCAGTTTTAGTTGGGGCGGCCCAGCAGGTTACACCTCTTTTAGGACCAATAAGGCTTTTGAAGTGGCAGAAGCCATGATGAAACGCCGTAACATGGAATTCAACGACACCGAAGCCAAGATACTGGAACACGTTTTTGAGTTTACCCAAAAGTGGCGGAACTACTAAATCTATTCAATTTTCCCTAGTAACTCCCAACCATTGGCTTTGTCGATAACCATACAATGTAGGGTATTAAAGTTTTTTTGAGCTGTAGGGGAAGTTTGTTGGCACCCAAGCCTAAATGACCTTGAAACTGGTTGTTTTTGGATTGGAACGCATTGTTTCCGTAGATAATTGCCGCTATTTTTTACGCCCAACTCAAATTTCATGCGTTTATGTACTTTTTCTTCTTGGGGATGGATGTTTTTGATTGCTTTGTACCAGTGATTCATCATAGTTATGATCACAACCATAATTATTCATCAATCAAAAAACAATAACAATGACAAGAAAAGTAATATTCCACTTCGCACTGCTACTGATCTTCAGTAATTGTGCATCCACAAAAACCAACCAACCAACTTTAAATGATTATACCGTTGGAGAAAAATGGACTTGGAAATGGGAACGTGCAGTGGAAGGAGAGATTCGTGCACAAGGGGAAGACATTCAGGAAGTAGTGGACTACAATGGAACTATGGGGCTCTGGAATGGGGTTGATACCGTTCAAATTTCGAAAACCACAAATCATAAGAAGAGCAGCACCCCGTTTCGTAATTGGCCTTTGCAGGTTGGAAAAAAATGGAAATACGAATCAGAATGGGAAAATGATGAAGGTACTACGGGAAAAACCATTCAAGATGCTGAAATTGTTTCATTTGAAGAGTTAAATGTGGTCGCCGGAACATTCAAGGCGTATAAAATAGAATACAAAGGAATTGTAACAAATTCTAGAGGTTTTAAAGGGGAAATGACGGATATTTGGTGGTATTCCCCAGATTTAAAAACATATATCAAGCATGTTAATGAGGATGGGTATGGGGTATATGTAAATGAGTTGACCAGTTATTCAAATCCCGAGTTGCAATAACCAAGCAAAACAAGAGGTCCTAAAAATGAATGGTTCAATGCAGAACAAAACGACAAAAACAAGACTATCCCTCTATTGGAAATGCCAATTTATTGGCTGGGGCCTTGTTTCCCTCTTGTGGCTTTACATTGCTTTGGTACGGGATCGGTTTACCATTACTCAAGCTTTAATCAATTATATATTGGATGTTGCCATTTGTATTGGCCTGACCCATGCTTATAGGAGCATAGCTTTAAAAGCTAATTGGAACCAGTTGGGGATAAAGGGATTGATTAAGAAGGTTATTCCCTCTATTTTGGTGTTGGCCGTACTGTTCATGCTGATAATGAATCTAAAAACATCGGCTTACATTTATTTGATAAATGATAGCAATACATTTCTGGAGAATTTGTCGGTTTGGAATCCGGTTCTGATTACCGGATTGAGACATATGGCTATTTGGGTATTGGCCTACCATGCCTATCACTTCTATATTAAAGAGGTACATACGGCTAAAACAAACGCCCAACTTTCGGTAATTGCAAAGCAAAGTCAGTTGGACAATCTAGCTGCACAGTTGAATCCACATTTTTTGTTCAATTCCTTAAATTCCATCAAAGCCTTGGTTTTTGAAAACCCGAAAAGTGCACGAAGGGCCATAGATTTATTGTCCGACCTATTGCGTTCATCATTGTATGAAAAAGAGCATACCACCACATCCATTGCAGAAGAAATGGCGTTGGTAAAGGATTATGTGGAGTTGGAAAAACTTCGATTTGAGGAACGCCTAAATATTACCTTTGATATTGACCACACGCTTGAAAACGTTAAAATCCCGCCATTAAGTATTCAACTTTTGGTAGAAAATGCCATTAAGCACGGTATTGATAAACAATTGGATGGGGGCACTGTAGATATTTCGGTTCAAAAGAAGAACGACCATGTAATGATTAGCGTTAAAAATCCTGGAAATCTTTCCAAAGGAAAGCATAAGGGGCTAGGCCTGAAAAATCTTAATGAACGCCTTTTATTGCAATATGAGGGAAGGGCGGAGTTTAAGGTTGAAACCCCTTCGGAAAACAGGGTGGTTGCCACATTAATGATTCCAATTGAAAAATGATGAGTACGTATACAACTTTGATCATAGATGATGAGCGCTTGGCCCGAGAAGAGGTCCGGAGAGCCCTTGAAAGCTATCCAGAATTTGAAATTGTGGGTGAAGCCAACAATGTGGAAGTTGCTATTGGATTAATAGAAGAAGAGCATCCAGACATCATCTTTTTGGACATTCATATGCCGGAGAAATCGGGGTTTGATTTATTGGAGGAGTTGGGAGCCGTTCCCGAAGTAGTGTTTACAACGGCCTATGATCAATACGCTGTCCAAGCTTTTGAAGTAAATGCCTTGGATTATTTGGTGAAACCCCTAAGGGAAGAACGCTTTGCCAAAACCATAGAAAAGGTAAAGCTGGAACTGCAAAAGAAGGAAGAAGCGCAAAAAGCACCCTTGGCAAGCCATCAAAAAATATTTATCAAGGATGGCGAAAAGGTATATTTTATTGCTTTGGCCGAGATAAGTTTAATCGAATCCTTGGAAAATTATGCACGCTTGTATTTTGGCAATAAAAAAGCCATGATCAAGCGTTCCCTGAACCAATTGGAAGAAAAATTGGACCCAAATACGTTTTTTCGGGTCAACCGAAGTCAAATCATCAATACGGAATACATCAAGGAAATCCACCCGTATTTCAACAACAAACTGCAGTTGGTATTGACCACAGGGGAAAAGATAGATCTCTCGAGCAGGCAATCGGTTAAGTTCAAAAAACGGAACAGTTTGTAGCGGTTTCACAAGCAATCAAATCAAAATAACGAACAGCAAAAACATATTGCTTTAGGACGGTTATATCCTGAACTTAAAATCAATCAAAATGAAAAATTCAATCAACAAAACGTTTGTTCTTGTCGTGGTAGCCCTCTGTTTTGTGGCCTCCTGCAAGGAACAAGCTCCCGTTCAAACCCCAAGAGCGATCATGGAAGACGGCAAAACATACCTGGTTCAGGACAGTATATTGATTTCAACCGATGATGGAGCAAAAATCCATGCAATCGTAGTTCGAAATGCCGAGGCTTCGGAACCAAGTCCGGCCGTGTTTTTTCATACCATCTACGCACGTAAAAGCGATCTTAAAAGAGCTAAAATGGCTGCGGACTACGGGTACGTAGGGGTGGTTTCGTACACTCGTGGCAAGGGCTTGAGCCCTGATTCGATAGTCCCTTATAAATATGAGTCAACCGACACCTATGAGGTAATCGATTGGATCAGTAAACAAGATTGGAGCAACCAAAAAGTGGGAATGTATGGTGGAAGCTACGTCGGCTTCACCCAATGGGCTGCGGTAAAGCACAAGGTGCATCCTGCCTTAAAAACCATTGTTCCTTCGGTCTCCGCAGCGCCGGGTATCGCAGAACCTATGGAAAATGGGGTATATTTTAATTTCCACTTTCCTTGGCACCATTATGTATCGAATAATAAGTATTTGGACACCACTTTATATTACAACGGCCAAAGGTGGCGAGACCTTAACATGAAATGGTTTGAAAAAGGGGTGGCCTACAAGGCCATGGATAGCTTGGACGGATTGCCTAACCCACAGTTTCGGGAGCGGTTATTACACCCCGCCTACGATGCCTATTGGCAAAACATGATGCCCTACCAAGAGGAGTTTGCGCATATAAAGATTCCCGTTTTGGCAACAACAGGCTACTATGATGGTGGGCAAGTCGGAACGCAGTATTATTTGAAAGAACATACCAAATACAACAAAAATGCGGAGCATTATCTGGTAATAGGGCCATACACCCATTTTGGAGCCCAGGAAAAAACCAGCGCCAATATTTTTGGGTACGATATAGACCCCGTGGCCCAAATTGATGTCACGGAATTGATCTTTGATTGGTTTGATTATATATTAAAGGGTGAGGCTAAACCCAAATTATTGCAGGACAAAATCAATTATCAGGTGATGGGAGCCAATACATGGGGCCATGCTCCCTCGCTGCAGGAAATGGTGAACGATACGCTCAAGTATTATTTGAGCAACGAGCGTTCGGGAGTTGGCTTTGCATCGCTGTTTGATACCGGAAATAATGGGAAGGATATCCATTTCACCCTTGCGGAGCAGCCTGTAGACTCCAATGAATACTTGGAGCAGGCGATTGATTTTTTGGACCGAAGCAACCTTACCTGGAATTCAAGTGGCTGGAGGAACATTGTTGAAGACAGTTTAATGGTGGGACATGGTTTTTCCTTTGCAACCCAACCTTTTGATGCCGATTTTGAACTGAACGGTTCTTTTGGAGGGGAAATCTCGGTGTCCATCAATAAAAAGGATTTTGATTATAAAGTTGTGTTGTTTGAGCAGACCCCTGAGGGCAATTTCTTTGCACTGACCTTGCCCTATGTGGGCAGGGCGAGTTATGTGCGAGATTGGGAGCACCGACAATTATTGACACCCCATGAAAAGGTAAAACTCCCATTCGCAATTGTACGGATGACAAGTAAGAAAATAAGTAAGGGCAGTCGGTTGATAGTGGTGGTCAATGGAATTAAAGACCCCTTCTCTGAAATCAATTATGGTACAGGTAAAAATGTCAGCGAAGAAACCATAAAAGATGCCAAAGAGCCTTTGACCATTAAATGGTATGGGGATAGTTATTTGGAGATTCCTGTGATGAAAAAATAAATGGACCTCGGATTTCCCTTAATGTACCAAAAAAGAAAAAGGGACGATGTTTCCAACGCCCCTTTTAATAACAAAATCAGGTTTTTTTATAAAGTAATGCTTAAAAACCCATCTTTTTGTAGGTTAAAATCATACAGAATCCCATTGGCTACCACACCCATTTCCTTGGGTAGTTTTGTGGCATCTACTCCGAATTTTTTAAGGGAAAAACCACAGGCCAACAGTTTTATCTTTTCACTTTTGGCCAAATCCAGAAACGGTTGCATTTGTTCCATGTCTGTTAGCCCTTTCACCGTCTCTCCGCAGATGACCACATGGAACTCCCCGAACTGGTCACCATCATCGGCAGCCAGTTCATCAGCAGCCAACAAGATGGCCTTTAATTGTGGAATTTTTCGGGTAAGCACAATGTAGTTGTTCTGATCTTTATTGTAGGTGCTTTGTGCACTCACTTGACTAAGCCCGGTCAAAAAGCTGATGGCCAACAAGGCCACGGTTAATAATTTTTTCATTTTATTGTTTTTTAAGTTTTGGATTTAATACAAAAAAGAGGAGTCCGCCCAGAATAGCAATATTCTTGAACAAGGGCCCCACCGTCGCCATTTGACCTACTTGAATAGTCAAAGTGATGGGAATAAGCATCAAGATCAACAGTAAGGCCGACCATTTGGTCTTGAAGCCCACAGCTAAAGCAATACCGGCAAGCAGCATCACCACTCCAGAGGCAATCACCGAAAACTCCGGTAGCCCCAATAAATGACCCAAAGCTCCAAACTTGGCATTTTCGATGCGAGCAACGGCCTTATCGGTATTGATTAAATGGTTTAAACTGGCCACGATGAATATCAAACTCACCATGACCCGTAACACGGCTACCGAACTACGGTTAACTTCAATTTTGTTGTTTTGCATGGCTTGTTTTAATGGAATTGATAATCCGTTCCCGGTAATTGCGACAATACATTGGGGCCTAAATCCAGGGCTTTGGCCCTGCCATCCAAAGTTGGGGCAATGGTGCCCTTTTCTTTGAGGTATTCCTCGATCACATCGTGGATCGTGTAGTCCATCACCTTGGTTTCTAAAGTGTTGGGTATACGACAGAGGGTAGGTAGGGGTTCACCTTCCCTACGACAAGCGGACATGGTGTACAGTTTGTCATCTTGAATTGGTTTGCCGCCAATTTTTATGGACGCTACGCGCTCGTCCATCGGTTTGTTCGCATAGAAAGTCAGTTCCATGCCCGAAAAGCGCACCAACCAGCCGCCAAAACGTTCCGTAGGGTTTTGTGCGAATACATTGTGCAATTCTTTTTCCAGCCAATCCTTGATTTGTTTACCGCTGGCCTTTCCAATTTTTACCTTTTCATTTACAGGGAGCATGCTCCAAAGGTCTACCTTAGTAATGGGAGATTTACCTCCTTCTTCAACAGAAATTGGTGTACTGAACCGAAAACCATTGGAAATGGAAACATCAACCCCCGTTTTCCATCGGGCGGCATCGGTAATAAAATTGTCCATGGGATTTTCAACTACAAAATAACGGTAGAGCGGAACACCGGTATATCCCAACACTTGATTTGCTTCTTCTTGATATGGAGCGGTTGCTGTTTCAATAATTTGGGCCACTTTTTCATCTGCTGCGTATGTTGATGGGTCCACTTCCAAAAGGTCATAGGCTTCGTTCACCACTTTGCCGTCTTTAACCGTTAAGGTAAGCTTACCCACAAAGGAAGCAAAGGCCCCAGGCTCGGTCACTTTGGTGTATTCGGTCTCCAAAGGTTTGCGGATACGTTCGTGGGTATCGTTGCCCAGCACATAGTCCACCCGCTCCAAGGCGGGGTTGTTGGCCAAATCGTATTGTTTGCTGATGCCAATATGCGTTACCAAAAACAACACATCCACCTTTTGGTTGTCCTTAAGTTCGGTGATCAGGGCTTCCAAGTTTTCCTCGATGTGATCAAAACGGATACCTTCACTAAACGAAGGGTTCTGACGTACCGGAATTTCGGGGTCGTTATAGGAGATAAAACCGAGTTTTACGCCTTTCAATTCTTTTACAAAATACTGAGGAAACAAAGATTTTCCCGTGGCTTGGTGGTACATATTGGCCGAAATCACCGGCGTATCGTATTGGGTGAGCACGTCCATCATGGTTTGTTTGCCGTACACTACTTCCCAGTTACCCGGAATTAGAAAATCGTAGCCCATTTCTTGGATGATGGGGGCAAAGGCCTTCCCTTCCGAAAGTGCGGCAAAAGCACTTCCTTGGATCATGTCGCCACCATCCAAGATCAAGGTGCCTTCGGGGTTTTTACTTCGTTCGTCCTCAAATAGGGTTTTTACATGGGCGAGTCCACCCAGTTTTCTAAAGGTGATGTGTTCGTCTTCCCAAAAAAGTTCGTCGTGGGGAAACAATTGTCCGTGAATGTCGGCGGTCTGTAATATGGTGATGGTCTGTTCGGTGTCTTGCGCAGGGGTTTTGGCATCCTTGCAAGAGGATAGGGTTCCGAAGAGCAGGGCGACAAGGCCCAAATATTTTATAGTTTGCATGTTGTTGTTTTATAATTAGTTAAAAGATAAGGGGGTAGGCAATGCCTGATGTGGAAAGGACTACTTATGAATAGATTTTGAACTGCCGATATAAAATGTAGAGGGGAACCACCGAAGCAAAGGGTTGCTTTTCGGCAGCGTAAACGTTCTTTCCGTTATTGGAAGCGGTAAAACAGCTAGGGGTTGCCACGGCTGGTAATAGAGCAGTGGCCCTATCCAACTGCAATACGGTACTCTCGCTATGCTGCACAGCCTCGTAGGAAGCGCAGGAAGCGGATATGGTAGTTTTTATTTTGTTGGAGACTTCGGATTTTTCCAAGCCCAGGGCATGTTCCAAGGAATTACGGACTTTGCAGGGCGCCACCAACAGCAAACCTGCCAACAAAGCGGTAAACAGGATGCGCATGTCGAATGTGGATTTGTGGATTCCCGGCATATTCCAAAGAAAGTATTAATTAGCCAAAAAAAATGTAACTAAAGTTACATAGGTGTTGGAGTGGTTTTGGCCAACGGTCTAGTGTATAGTCCTATATTTTTTAGACAAACGACACTTTTGGAGAATTCTTGAAATAGATACTCTTGAAATTTTTTGTGAAAATGAGTTATAATTGAATCATTTCCCTCACCTCCATATGTATCAATCATTGGTTTAGCAACGTCAAACGTTACTAACTCATTCTCTTTGTTATCTTTTTTTTCCTTTGACTTTATGTTTTCGTCTTCTGTATTTTCTGCCTTTAATTCAGCAATTTTCTTTTTTGCCATGATTTTTATATTTATTGTCAACGTTAAAAGATATAAATCGTTTCAATACTTAGACTTCGCTCAACACAAAGTGATTTATATAAACCTATACTGAATCGAGTTCAGTGCAGACAACTGAGTTAATAGAAAAAAACCTACAATCACTTGCGCTTTTCCGTAAGTACTCAACACTTTTATCAATAGTAATGCATTGGTATAGTGATCATTAGGTGTAAATCCCGTCTCTCTATGGCTTCGCTTTATTTGAATCAAAGGCTACATCCAACCGCTGTACTTTTGGGTATTTCTCTGGTGTTAGCGTAAAAAAGATGTTCACTTCCCCATTTTCGGCCTGTAGGGTATAGCGCCCCCGTAGCTGGTTTATGGGATGCATGTCACCTACCGCTTCAATGGCCCCGGCTTTTTCCAAAACATTTTGTATTGCTGCCCTTCTTTTTTCTCGCGATAGGTCCAAATAAAAATTCTCGGCCAAGATTTGCTCTTCCAAAATGGGTTCCCATTGCTGGATCAGTTGGGTAATCTGTTCTTGCCGTTCCAATAGCACATCGGAGGCGAGTAATTTCCGTGGCTGTAGATCGGCCGTCTCGAACAATAATTTACTAAGTTCATTTAACGACCAAGGCGAGGTATAGGTAAGGTTGCAAAAGGCCATAATGCCCACGCCATACTCGGGGTAAAAGCTATAGTTGCTGCCAAAGCCGGGCAACGCGCCTCCATGCGAGACCCTTTTAAGGCCATTGCAGTATTCCGTAATGCCCAATCCAAAGCCGTAGCCGGCCAAAACAGCACAGTCGTCACCTTTATAATCTTTTGCATTGGCGTACAACCTTGGGAACTGTGGCGTCTGCATTTCGCGCAACGAACTTCGTTTTATGGGGCCGCTGTCATCCTCGTTCCGGGGAGGCCATGCCGAAAGGTGAAAACTCACATATTTACTAAAATCGGCTATGGAGGTAATGAGTCCTCCCATGGCACCAAAAGAACCGTCGTGGAGCATGGGTTCCAGTTTCCATTGTTCATCTTCCCAGCGATACCCGATGGCCAGTTGTTCTTCGGGAATGCCTTCGTATTCCCAATAGGTGTGGTCCATACCCAAGGGCTTAAATATATTTTGGGTGATATAGTCCTGATAGGGCATCCCAGAAACCACGGAAACAACATGCCCTAAAAGGGCATACCCGGTATTGCTGTATTCGTACCCGTAGGAAGGAACATTGGAAAAGGAGATGCCTTCATCTACAAGATCAATCAACATCTGATCGGGTTCGTCCAACTGGCGGTCGCCCCAAGGATTGTCCTCGGGAAATCCGGCCGTCATGGTCAAAAGGTTTTCAATGTCTATGGTCGGTGCATCTTTGGTAAGATAGGTGAGTTTCGACATTTCGGGAATGTACTTGCTGACAGGGTCGTTCAGCGACAGTTTTCCTTCATCCCTGAGTTTTATAATGGCCATTGCGGTAAAACTTTTGGTCATGGAGGCTATTCGGAAAGCGGATGAGGGCGAAGCGGGAATCTCCTTCTCAAGGTTCAGGTATCCAGTGGCAGCCGTAAACACCAATTCATTGTCCACTACAATACCGAAGGCAACACCTGGTAAATGCTCGGCCTTGGCGTACTCCTCGATGGATTGCTTTAGCTCGGGTACGATTTGTTTGATTTTTTCTATCCGATCATCGGGGTCAAAAATCGAAGCTTTGTACGATTCGGAATAGGAACGGGCCGGACTTTCGACCGTTGTTTCGGTGGTTTGTTTTGTATTGCACGAGAAAAAGCTTGCAACCAAACAAATAGTGGTAAGTTGAAAAAGTAAGTGTTTCATTCTTTTAGTGTTAGAAGATACTGTACCGAAAAATACCGAATATTCATCAAATAGAAATTGAGAACGGTTCCATTAATAAAAAAAGCCAGTAGCAAACTGCCACTGGCTTTTAAAAGTTATCTGAGAAAAAGATGCTATTCGGTTACTTCGGGTTTTTCGGTAAAAGGAGTTATCCCAAAAGCCGGGTACACATCGGAGGGGTAGTAAAACGTTCCGCCGCGCGATACCATGGCAATGGTTTTAATGGCCTTAATGTCCTCTACCGGATTGCCGGGTACCAAAAAGAAATCGGCCAATTTACCGGGTTCAATGCTTCCTAAACTTTCATGCCCCAAGTATTGCGCCATATCGTAACTGGCCAATTTTAATACTTCGGCAGGGGTGTAGCCCAATTGTTGGTGGTACAGTTCCAGCTCGCGGTGCAGGTTAAAGGCACCGCCCAAATCGGTTCCGGCCACAATTAAAATGCCTTTGTCCTTCATCATTTTAAGGGTTTCCACGATTTTATCGTAGGCTTTGCGGTAGGCTTTGTCCTCTTCATCGTCCGCAATCTGCGCCAAGGCCACTTTTAGGCTACGTTGCTCGTTGGGCGGCATGTGGTCTACATAATCCAAGGCACCGGGGGTTACTTCCCCGTTGCGGGAGAGCATCAAACGCTCGTGGATGGCCAAGGTGGGGTCCATTGCCGTTTTGTTGGCTACGAACAAATCCAAGGTCTCCTGTACTTTGTCACTGTTCAAATCCAGTTCGGGGAATCGTTTCATGGCGGTGAGGCGCAATAATGTACGGGTATCTTCTTCCGGTTCCAACACCCAGCCCAACATGGTCTGGTTAATGTGCGTCATCTCATCATAACCAGCATTTACCATGGCATTGGCATTGGAAAAGGCAGGTACATGCCCGGTTACGAACAGACCTTGATCGTGCGCTTTTTTTACAATGGCAGGTGCCCAATCACCGTCCATGCTATTGTAGAGTTTTACACCGTAAAAACCGAGGCTGTCGTAGGTGTCCACAGCAGCCAATGCCTCTTCCTGGCTTTCCACCAAAATACCATTATTACTGCTGTACGGGCTTTTTCCTTCAATAAACCCAAGGCGGGTAATGCGGGGTCCGGCGAGTACACCGGAGTTGATTTTTTCAATCAAGTTGCTCAGCACCTCGGTATTGTTCCCCATATCTCGGAAAGAGGTGATTCCTGCCAAAATGTTCAACAAAGCACCGTTGTCGCCTGTGTGGGCGTGCATTTCGTACAGACCGGGCACCAAAGTTCCGCCCTTGCCTTCGATGACCACTTCGTCCTCGCCAGTGGCATCGGCAGCTTCAATAGCGGTGATTTTTTCACCTTCTACGACCACGGAAACCGGGTCGGTCAGGGATAGGGTTTTTGGGTCAAAAACCTTTACGTTGGAAATGCGCACTTTTTTACCGTAGTTGTGGGCGTATTCTTTTTGAAGTTTTTCGTAGCGCTCGGCGGAATAGTTTTCGGCCAATTGGCGCAAATCCTTTTCTTCGGCTTCGTAGCCATCCCGAACCACGATGTAGCGGGGTGAGATATAGGCAAAGAAACGCTCCGAATCATCCATAATAAAATAGGAAGGATTCATCTCCGCACCGGACAGCGCATAGGTGGTCAAGGCCAATTCGCCCTCGCCTGAGCTGCTGGGTACGGTCAAATCCTCCATTTTGGTCAGGGTCAAGTTCCCGGCGGGCAGCACGGGCAAGGTGTTTTCGGGCGCATCCATGAGCAAACGGGCTGCCAAAACTGCACTGTACGGACTTCCAAATTGGTTTACATAGAGTTGTGGTGATTCCACAGCGGCGTTCCCCGAGCCTGTGGCATCGGTCCAAGAGGCCTCTCCACCTTCCAAGGAGAACTGTTCGTCCACGGCATTGCCAAAGGTGGTGTTTCCGGTTATTTGCCAGTTTACGGGATAGCCTTCGGCGTTGAGCACAATAGTTTCCTTCATGGTTGGGCCACGGCCATTGTTTTTGTAATCGTAGTCAATAGTAATGGTATCACCAGTGGTGTTGGTTTTGAGGTAGCCCACTTTGGTCTCGCTGATAATTACGGAGTAGTTCTCCTCACCTTGGTAGTCCGCCAAGGATGATGTGGGTTCGGTTTTACAGGAATAGCAGGCCAGTAATACAAGGGCAACGACAAATAAGCGTAGTTTCATAGGGTTGGTTTGAGTAAAAGGTTCAAGGTAGCGAATTTTGATGGTTTTGTCGGTTATATTGTCCGTTTTGGTAAGGCAAACACGGGTTTACTTTATGTTTACTTCAACTATAAAATCAGCTTGGTCAAAATCCCGATTATCCGGAAGCTGTAACAGCGTGCCGTAGGCTGTGGTTTTATAGTCTAATTTTTTCTTCGACTGGAAATCAATAATGCTCTTAATATCGCCAGTAATGGTTGGGAAAAAGAAATTGTCGGTTTTCCAGTCCATAATATGAATATAGATTTTATCATCTTTTTGGGTTGATACGCCCCAACTTTGCGGTGGTATGGGCCCTCCCCGGGTTCCGTAAATGGAGGAGCCGTACTTTTCGGTCCAATCGCCAATTGTTTTTAGGGTTTTAATAAATTCGGGTTGAATTTTACCGTTGGGCATTGGGCCAACGTTTAACAGAAAGTTGGAGTTGTAGCCAGCAGCTCTCACCAAATATTGAATCAATTCCTTGGAAGATTTATAGGCTTTGTCCTGTAATGAAAACCCCCATCGCTGTGCCATGGTCTCCGCAGTTTCGAGAGGTAAGTTACCCACTTCGGAATCTCCGCTGAACCCACCTTTGTTTTCTCCGGGGAGGTCTTTTTCGAACATCTGGAAATCTTCACCATTGTTGGGAGCTTGGTGGTGGTTGCTTCCGATCATGGCCTGTGGCTGCAGTTTATGGATTAAATTGTAAGTTTTCTGAAGCTGCCAATCGGCATCTTTTTTGTCCCACCAACCATCAAACCAAATCCCGCCGATGTCACCATAATTAGTCAGCAATTCGGTGAGCTGTCCGTTCATGTAATCAAGATAGTTTTCCCAGTTACCGCTATCAGGTCTACCTGTTTTTTTTCCAGTATCGCCCCTTGGGTAATAATCGTTATGATGCCAATCCAGTTGCGAATAATAGAGGAACAGTTTTAAACCATGCTTTTTGCAGGCTTCGGCCATTTGTTTTATAATATCCTTTTTGTAGACTGTCCTATCCATAATGTCCCAGTCCGTAAGCTTGCTATTGAACATGCCAAAGCCGTCGTGGTGTTTGGTGGTTATGGTAATGTATTTCATGCCAGTCGATTTGGCCAAGAGCACCCATTCTTCCGCATTAAACTCGGTAGGGTTGAAAAACGCAGGTATTTTTTCGTAGGTCTTTTTATCAATGGACTGTGTTTCCATGACCCATTCGTGCACGCCCAATACAGAATATACGCCCCAATGTATAAACATCCCGAATTTCGCATCTTGAAACCATTTCCTGTTTTCGAGGTTTTCAGCAGTAGATTGATATTCCTGTGCAAGGGATGGGGTGGTATAGACAAGGGTAATTAAGGCTAGGATGATGATTTTTTTCATTTAGGTGCTCTTTATGGTTGGTATGGGCAAACAAGTTAATTAAAAGATGTGGGAAATTTGATGGGAAAATGTAATTGATTGATTTGGTAGGCAGTAGGTAGTAGGCGATTAACCCTAAACCATAAACTCTGCACCATAGGGCCATTTGCGATAACTCCCAACAAATCACTATCTTTGCGCCCCTAAAACGCATGGCAGGTATATGAACAAAAAAGTTGCATTTTACACGCTGGGCTGCAAGCTCAATTTCTCCGAAACTTCAACAATTGCTAGAGGTTTTGAAAAGGAGGAGTTTGAGCGTGTGGACTTTTCGGAGGAGGCTGATGTGTATGTGATCAACACCTGTTCGGTAACCGAGAATGCCGATAAGCGTTTTAAAACCATTGTAAAGCAGGCGCAAAAAGCCAATCCTGATGCTTTTGTGGCGGCTGTAGGTTGTTATGCGCAGCTAAAACCAGAAGAATTGGCTGCTGTGGACGGTGTGGACTTGGTGTTGGGCGCTACGGAGAAGTTCAAAATCACCGATTACCTAAACGATCTTACCAAAAACGATAGGGGGGAGGTGCATTCCTGCGAGATAGAAGATGCCGATTTTTATGTGGGCAGTTATGCCATTGGTGACCGTACCCGTGCTTTTTTAAAGGTTCAAGATGGTTGCGACTATAAATGTACCTATTGTACCATTCCCTTGGCACGTGGAATTTCGCGTAGCGATACCTTGGGCAATGTGCTGCACAACGCCAAGGAAATTGCCTCCCAAGATATTAAAGAGATTGTTTTAACGGGAGTGAACATCGGTGACTACGGAAAAGGTGAGTTTGGCAATAAAAAGCACGAGCATACCTTTTTGGACTTGGTGAAGGCCTTGGATACTATTGATGGCATCCATCGTTTACGAATATCTTCCATTGAGCCTAATTTACTCAAGAACGAGACTATAGATTTTGTGGCACAGAGCAATTCTTTTGTGCCTCATTTTCATGTGCCGTTGCAGAGCGGTAGTGATGCTATTTTAAAGAAGATGCGGCGTCGCTACCTATCCAATTTGTATGTGGATAGGGTAGAGCGCATCAAAAAAACGATGCCTCACGCCTGTATCGGGGTGGATGTGATCGTAGGTTTTCCAGGAGAGACTGACGAGCATTTCTTGGAGACCTATCATTTTTTGAATGAACTGGATGTTTCCTATTTACATGTGTTCACCTATTCAGAAAGAGATAATACCGTGGCCGCTGAAATGGACGAAGTGGTTCCAAAAAAAGTACGTAGCAAGCGAAGCAAGATGCTCCGAGGACTATCCGCCAAAAAGCGTAGGGCTTTTTATGAGAGTCAATTAGGGACTGTACGTACTGTTTTGTTCGAGGGGGAGAATAAAAAAGGCTACATTCATGGGTTTACCGAAAATTATGTAAAGGTAAAGGCACCATGGGATCCTACGTTTGTGAATACCTTGCACCAAATAAAGCTCACCGATATTGATGATGACGGTCTGGTGCGATTCGAATTTGTGTCCACCGAAATCATGGCATAAAAAAACCTCCCGATTTAGGAGGTTTAAATGCTTTAACTGATGGTTGGCTCGATCAGATGCGAATACCAACTGGTAACATTTCCTTGTATTGCCTATTTTTTCTTAAAAAACCTGCAATTTGAGGGCTTGTGGGTACAACTCTAAGGTTGTTTTCCTGAATTTCGTTTAAAACGGCTTTGATAAAATCCTCTTTAAACCCCTCTTCTGTAATTTCTTCTGGAATAACCAGTTTGGTCAAAAATACTTTGCGCTCTTGTGAAGAGTACTCAATTTTGGCTAAATGCCCATTGACCTTAGTTTCAAATTGACGCAAGAAACTATTGTCAGTGATTTCCAATGTTGTCATATAGTACTTGTTTTTTTAATGACTCTCTAGAAGTACCCAAATGGGTAGTTCTGTGTTCCCCTAATTAAAAAAATGTATTCATTTGACGGGGTTAGCTGCAAAAGGGATACAAAATTAGTCAAAATATTGCTAATTTCCTAGTCCTTGCCGATATTTGGTGCTATATGTCCGATAATAAAATCCCTGTTTACCTAATACCTGGAATGGCTGCCAATACATCTATTTTTGAAGGAATAAAACTTCCGGAAGACCAATTTACCGTTCATACTCTGGATTGGTTTCTACCCGATAGGGGAATCAGTCTTACCGATTATGCCAAAAAGATGTGCGATAAGATTGAGGAGCCCAACCCTGTTTTGTTGGGAGTTTCCTTTGGAGGTATATTGGTGCAGGAGATGGCCAAAATTATCCCGACCCGAAAAGTAATCGTGGTATCTTCCGTAAAGAGCAAGCACGAACTCCCTAAAAGAATGATTTTTGCCAAGTACACCAAAGTGCACAAATTGCTGCCCACGGGCTTGGTAAACAATTTGGAACTATTGGCTAAATACGCCTTTGGCGAAACGGTGACCAAGCGTTTGCATTTGTATGAAAAGTATTTATCCATCCGTGATAAATATTATATTGATTGGTCTATAGATCAGATCGTAAATTGGAATCAAGAACTCCCCGTAGATAGTGTTGAGCACATTCAAGGGGAACGTGACGCTATTTTTCCAATAGCCAATATCAAAAATTGCATTACGGTTAAAAATGGTACCCACACCATGATCATTCATCGTGCCAAGTGGTTCAATGAGCACCTTCCCACAATTATTTTGAAATAATTTCGTCTATATAATAGTATCTTTACGGTATTCTTAAAATTAATTGCTATGAAATACATCAAAAACATACTCGCTATTATAGGATTGATTGCAGTTGGAAGCACCTTGATTTTTGCTGTGCAGTCAAGTGAAACGCAAAAACCAGCCATAAAGGGGCCAGAAACGGCCAATACGGACAAGAATGTGGCGGATACCTACCAGATTAGTGCCATTGAAATTCCTGAAGACCTCAATTTTGCAGGCGAACCGGTTCCACAAGAAGACCCAGAAATTATGGAACGTGTTGATCGTGAATTTTTGGTGAACACCTATTGGCAATCCAATGCCCTTTTATTAATGAAAAGGGCCAATAAATACTTTCCTATTATTGAACCCATTTTAAAAAAGAATGGTATTCCGGATGATTTTAAATATTTGGCCGTAGCCGAGAGTGGTTTGCAAAATGTGGTGTCGCCTGCCGGAGCTACTGGTTTTTGGCAGATAATGAGAGGAACCGGAAGGGAGTATGGTCTTGAAGTAAACGATAACGTAGATGAACGTTACCATGTGGAAAAAGCGACGCAAGTGGCGTGTGATTACCTAAATAAGTGGAAAGAAAGATTTGGAACCTGGACCTTGACCGCTGCCGCATACAACGCTGGCCCTGCCGGCATTCAAAAATATATGGACATTCAGCAAGTGGACGATTATTACGATTTGCTTTTGGGGCAGGAAACAGGGCGCTATGTGTTCCGTATTTTGGCCATAAAGGAAATATTATCTAATCGCGACAAGTACGGTTTTCAGTTGGACGAGGAGGATATGTATGAAAAGGCCCCGACTTTTACGGTTGAAGTAGATACCGCGGTAAGCAACTGGGCGGATTTTGCGGAGCTTTACGAAATCAACTACAAGGTGCTGAAGCGCCATAACCCTTGGTTGCGCGAACCGCATTTGAACAATGCTTCTGGTAAAAAGTATACCATCGAAATTCCTAATAAAGGGTACTATCGTGTGGGTAGTATGGGGAAGTAGGGATTGGAACGAACGCTTATAGATTACGGCATTTGTTGGTATAGGTCTTCGGTTGTTTTTAGCAGCACAGTTGCCATTTCGAATAGGTGATGTTATGTTGATTTTATGCTCTGCAAATATTCATCCGCAGTCATAACTGGCAATAAAGACTTTTTAAAGTCTTTTCCATTTCTAGTAATAATAATGTCGCAATCTGAATCCACAGCACTAAAATATTGTAGCGCATCTTCGAAATCTTTAAAATCGGAATTCAGCCCTTTTTCAATGATGTGTTCATCTAGTTCGCAGATTGTACATAAGATTTTAAATTTCCTTAATTTCCCCCTAGCAATTTGTATAGATTCAAATTTTGATAGAAAGTAGTTTAAAGTTGCAAACGATATGGGTGAGACAACTAAAGTTAGCACGTCTTTATCGGCCAGTGTGGCAATTTTAGCTATGGAATCATAATAAGGGTATCTTTCTCCAAGTAAATCAAGAATTACTTTCGTATCGAGAAACAATCTTTTTCTCATCTATTTGTATTTCTCCAATAATTGGTCGGAATACGCTGTTTTGGAATCTAAGTCAGCAGGGATTTTGACTCCAGTAGATAAACTTTTAACGAATGGAGAAATTTCTACATCTGAATCTTTCTTGTCAGATGTCAAAGATTGCAAATAAGCTTCCACAATTCTGGACAAGCTCATTTTTTTATCTGCAGCATATTCTTTTGCTCGTTCAATTATTTCTTGATTAAGCTTTAAAGTTAGTTTTGTGTCCATAAACCGAACTTATTATACGTACAAATTTAATTAAAATATACGTATAACTTTTATTTGACCTGAATTTTTACACTCAATGTAATAGAATGTAATTCATTTTTTAATGAATTTATCAATTAATAAAAGAAACACCGTGATAGTTGACGGTAATTCGGCACAAGTATTAAAGTCATTAAAAGCCGATAAAATTGACGAAGGCAAAATCTGGTTTGACAAATTTTCAACCCAAATTAAGAAAAGAGATAATGAGGAAACTTAGGAAGAACCCTAAATCTTCTTCATCTGCTGCTGCATCATCTTGATCTGGTCGGTAAGCATATTGTTCTTGTCCAACTTTTTGGCCTCTTTCAACAATTGGGTAGCTTCGCGCTTTCTGCGCTTTTGCATGGCAATGCCCGCCAAGCTCAATTTGACCATGGCCACATCGTAGTCCATGGTGAGACCAAATTTCAAGGCCTTTTTAAAGTACTTTTCGGCCTGCGTCAGGTTTTTTTGAGAGTAGATAATACCGTGCAGGTAGTTGTAGTACCCTTGCTGCTTTTTAATCAAAGCAGACTCGGGGTTCTTTATCTTATCAAGCCACCGTTGCACACCGTCCAAATCCTGCTTTCTCATTTTAAGAAAGGCCAATAGGATAAACTCATTTCTAAAATAAAGAAAGATGAAAACGAAGGATAGCAAGATCAATGCAATTCCGTTGCCAATGTTGCCTTCCACAAACTGGTAAACTGCATAAGCAATGATAAGAACGGCAATAACGAGCTTGATATTTTTGTTGAACATATTGTCTTGTGGTTTTTACCTTTAGTTAAGCGCTCGCAAAAGTACTAAAAACTTAATTAAATATTTTAAGTTTGGACTTGCCAAAGTAAAAAGTCTTCGTATATTTGCGCCCAGAATTTTTTAGGGAAAACAAATTTCCCGACATCAAAATCCATAAAACAGTTCGGAAATGAAAAGAACGTATCAACCATCCAAAAGGAAGAGAAGAAACAAGCATGGTTTTAGGGAGCGCATGGCGACTGCCAATGGTAGAAAAGTTCTTGCGAGAAGAAGAGCCAAGGGAAGAAAGAGATTAACTGTTTCCTCTGAGCCAAGACATAAAAAATAATGATAGTATTTATTATTTAAATTAAAGGTGTTACTTTTCTAGGTAACACCTTTTTTTTGACATATAAACAAATAACCGAGAAACCCCTGTAGAAAATGCCCAAAAGAAAAGATTTAAATTCCATTTTGATTATTGGTTCTGGCCCAATCATTATCGGTCAGGCATGCGAGTTCGATTATTCAGGTTCCCAAGCACTTAGATCGCTTAGGGAAGACGGTATCGAAACCATTTTGATAAACAGCAACCCCGCCACCATTATGACGGACCCAACTATGGCGGACCACGTTTATCTAAAACCATTGACAACGAAGTCGATCATTGAAATACTCAAAAAACATCCAAATATTGATGCGGTATTGCCAACTATGGGCGGACAAACCGCATTGAACCTTTGTATCGAGGCCGATGACAAAGGTATCTGGGAAGATTTTGGAGTAAAAATCATAGGGGTGGACATCGACGCCATCAACATTACCGAAGACCGTGAAAAGTTTAGGGAGTTGATGCTCAAAATTGGTATAGGTATGCCACCACAGGCTTCCGCAACATCGTTTCTAAAAGGAAAGGAAATTGCCCAAGAATTCGGGTTTCCATTAGTGATTCGGGCTTCCTTTACACTTGGAGGGGCAGGAGCAGCTATAGTGCACGATCCCGCAGAGTTTGACGATATGTTGAGCTATGGTCTGGAAGTTTCTCCCATTCACGAAGTAATGATCGATAAAGCCTTGATGGGCTGGAAAGAATATGAATTGGAGCTGCTACGCGACAAGAACGACAATGTAGTAATCATTTGTACCATTGAAAATATGGATCCCATGGGCATCCATACAGGGGATTCCATTACCGTGGCTCCTGCGATGACCTTGTCCGACAGGACGTTCCAGCGCATGCGGGATATGGCCATCCACATGATGCGCAGTATAGGGGACTTCGCAGGTGGATGTAACGTGCAGTTTGCCGTGAGTCCAGATGAGAAAGAAGATATTATTGCAATCGAGATCAACCCAAGGGTTTCCAGATCTTCAGCTTTGGCATCCAAGGCTACAGGATATCCGATTGCGAAAATCGCTGCTAAATTGGCCATTGGCTACACTTTGGATGAGTTAGACAACCAGATTACCAAGTCCACATCGGCATTGTTTGAGCCTACATTGGACTACGTCATCGTAAAAATACCACGTTGGAACTTTGACAAGTTCGAAGGTTCCGACAGAACCCTTGGCCTTCAAATGAAGTCCGTAGGAGAAGTAATGGGTATTGGACGATCGTTCCAAGAAGCCTTGCACAAAGCTACACAGTCCCTGGAGATCAAACGAAACGGATTGGGTGCAGATGGAAAAGGGTACAAGGATTACGAAACCATTATTGAAAAATTAAGAGTACCAAGTTGGGACAGGGTATTCGTAATCTACGATGCCATTCAACTTGGTATCCCATTAAAACGCATCCACGAAATCACCAAGATAGATATGTGGTTCCTAAAACAATACGAGGAATTACACTTCTTGGAGATGGAAATATCAAAATACACCATAGAGAGCTTGCCAAAAGCATTGTTGTTGGAAGCGAAGCAAAAAGGTTTTGCGGATAGACAAATTGCCCACATGTTGGATTGTTGGGAAAGTGAAGTGCACAGTAAGCGTATGGATTTGAACATCAATCGAGTGTACAAATTGGTAGATACTTGCGCCGCTGAGTTTAAAGCGGTAACGCCTTACTACTATTCTACTTTTGAAGAAGAAATAGAGACACCCGATGGCGAGCGCTACGTGGCTAACGATAGTGTGGTTACCAACAAGAAGAAAGTAGTGGTTCTCGGCTCCGGTCCAAACCGAATTGGTCAAGGAATCGAGTTCGATTACTGCTGTGTTCACGGTGTTTTGGCTGCCGCTGAGTGTGGTTATGAGACCATTATGATCAACTGTAACCCAGAAACCGTTTCCACCGATTTTGATACCGCGGACAAGCTTTACTTTGAGCCTGTTTTCTGGGAACATATCTACGACATTATCCTTCATGAAAAACCAGAAGGTGTAATTGTACAGTTGGGAGGACAAACCGCTTTGAAGCTTGCCGAAAAACTGGACAAATACGGAATCAACATCATCGGAACAAGCTTCCAGTCCTTGGATTTGGCCGAGGATAGGGGAAGTTTCTCCACATTATTGAAGGATAACAACATTCCTTACCCAAGATTCGGTGTGGCAGAAACCGCTGATGAAGCCTTGGATTTGGCCGAGGAACTTAAGTTCCCGTTGTTGGTAAGACCATCCTACGTGTTAGGTGGACAAGGAATGAAAATCGTTATCAACAAAGAGGAATTGGAGGCCCACGTGGTGGATTTGTTGCGAAAAATACCCAACAACAAGTTGCTTTTGGACCACTATTTGGATGGTGCCATTGAAGCTGAAGCAGATGCGATTTGCGATGGTGAAGATGTATACATTATCGGGATAATGGAGCATATAGAGCCCTGTGGAATTCACTCGGGAGACTCCAATGCCACATTGCCACCGTTCAATCTTGGTGAATTTGTAATGCAACAAATTAAAGATCATACCAAAAAGATTGCTTTAGCACTCAACACGGTAGGATTGATCAATATTCAGTTTGCTGTCAAGGACGATATCGTTTATATCATAGAGGCCAACCCAAGAGCCTCTCGAACGGTTCCCTTTATTGCGAAAGCATATAAGGAACCATATGTAAACTACGCCACCAAAGTGATGTTGGGCGATAAAAAGGTTAAGGATTTTGACTTTAAGCCGCATTTGGATGGCTATGCGATAAAACAACCTGTATTCTCTTTCAATAAGTTCCCTAATGTGAATAAAAACTTGGGACCTGAAATGAAGAGTACCGGGGAGAGCATTTTATTTATTGATAGCTTAAAAGATGATGAGTTCTATAACTTGTACTCCAGGCGAAAAATGTATTTGAGCAAGTAATAAGTAGAACCAACATTCAATAAACCTTTAAGACGGTTTCCTAATCGATCAATTCAAAAGATTCGGCAATCGTTTTAAAGGTTTTTTTATGTTCCATTTTTTTGTCTTTTAGGGTCCAGGCCATAATCATATAAACCCTGTCATTCCCCTCAACAAAGGTCAAAAAATAAGAGATTTCACTGGAGACACCATTAATATTGGCATCAATTTCTATAAATTCAGCACTCAAACCGTTTATTTTGAAAGGTCGGGGTTTGGATCTACTATTGATTTCAGTGGTTCGAGAGAGTATTTTTAACCGGGCATCCCTATAATTCTGTATTGTGGAAAGTTGCTCATCGTACTGCCCTAAATCCCTATATACTTCTTCAAATCTTGATTTTGGCTCATCAATTACCAGAAGATATGCCTCTTGGAGTAGGCTTTGATACTGAAGGGATGCTTCTTCATTCAATCCAGTGGTGCCCTTCATGAAACGGGGAACCTTTATTTGATACTCATTATTGATGGCAACGGTATTAAAATCTTCGATTATAGGCTCGGAATCATTTTTTTCTGCTCTAAAGTTTTTACATGATAAGCATGAAAGTATCAGCAAAACAAATAATAAAGTATGCCTGGTCCTCATATCAAAGTTTTGATGTATTGTGGGACACTAATATAGGATTTAATCCCATTAAATGGGGCTAATTTTCCGATGCTCTGTATCGAAATGGGTTAAGGTTTGTTCGTTTAAACACCTCGCGGGCTTACCTCAAAGGTAGTTATTATTTCACGTTTTGTCCCCACCTAACCTCCCCAAAGGGGAGGAACTATTCTCTTCTCAGTTGGAGGGGTTGGGGGAGGACTCTTTAGTATCCTTTAGCGAAGGTAGTTTGATGACTTTTTTAATCTTGTAAAGGTTTGTGGGTGCTTATTGCAATACGGTTCCAAGCGTTTATGGTAACAATGGCCATAATAATCTGCGAAAAATAATGTTCATCGAATAGCTTTACGGCTTTTTCGTATGTTTCTCGGCTTAGCCCATTTTTGTGTACCATGGTAACTTCTTCCGTAGTTTTTAAGATCACCCTTTCTTCCTCGGAGAAAAGGTCCGTGTCCCACCAAGCATCCAATAAAAGTAATCTTTTTGGGTTTTCGCCCAGTGTCAGGGCATCTTTGGTGTGCATATTTATACAGAACGCACAGCCGTTGATCTGTGAGGCCCTAATTTTTATCAACTCGTAGTGAATTTTGTCCAACTGGCTTTGTAGCAAGTAATTTTCAAGCCCAAGCATAGCTTTGAAGGCCAATGGTTCCGCTGCATCAATTTGAATTCTTGTTTCCATGATTGTTTTTTATAATGTTGATGCTAAGGTATTCAGAGAAACAAACAGAAAACTTAAACGGGTTTAAGAACGCTTTTTTGCCCGTATTTCGCTTACATATTCTGGAGTCAACCCCAAAAAAGAAGCAATTAAATATTGGGGCACACGTTGTGCAAATTCCGGGAAATGCTCTGTAAAGTGGAGGTAGATTTCCTCTTTTGATAATCCAAACATATACTTCACCTTATTTAGAGAGGCCCCGTATGCAATTTGATAGATTGTTCTAAAATAACGTTCAAGTATTGGAAATTCATGGAGCAATTGTTCTTGTTTCTCATAACTGATGGATAGAATCCGGGTATTCTCTACGGCTTGTAAATTAAAATCGGTGTTGGATTTGTTCTGAAAGGCCAAGAAGTCTGATAGCCACCAATTTTCCAACGCAAACTGAACGGTACATTCCACACCTTTTTCATTGATAAAGTACATGTGCATACAGCCGTTGAGCACAAGGTGGATATGGGTGCACGGCCCCCCGGCATGCATCAGTATTTCCTTTTTGTCCAAACAACGTTCATCAAAATACGACAAAATCTTGCCAAACGCTTTTTCCGAAACGGGTACATATTGGTTCAGGTGATCAAAAAATGAATTGTGGCTTATTTTTTTCATGAACAACGCCTTTGGAAAGGTAAAGTTACATAAGTAAAATTACTGTTATGTTATGGTTTGCCCCTAAGTAAAGAGGATGTGCAGAAAGCAACAATTTTTTGATTATATCAGGTTTTGCCCTATAACAAGTTCTGGAGGCACTTCTCAATGACAATAACGTAGAATTTCCGTTATTTGTGGTATAAAAAGTTTATTATGGAATCACCCAATTGGCAGACCGCCATGGAATTCGAGGATATCACCTATAAAAAATGTAATGGCGTGGCACGTATCGCATTTAACCGTCCGGATATACGCAATGCGTTCCGCCCAAAAACCACAAGCGAACTTTACAAGGCATTTTACGATGCCCAGGAGGATACATCTATTGGGGTCGTGCTACTTTCTGGTGAAGGACCTTCATCCAAGGATGGTAAATGGGCATTCTGCAGTGGCGGGGACCAAAAAGCACGCGGTCATAAAGGCTACGTTGGCGATGATGGATATCACCGTTTAAATATTCTAGAGGTACAACGTTTGATTCGTTTTATGCCCAAAGTGGTAATTGCCGTAGTGCCCGGATGGGCCGTTGGAGGGGGGCATAGCCTGCATGTGGTGTGCGATATGACACTGGCCAGTAAAGAGCATGCCATTTTTAAACAAACCGATGCTGATGTTACCAGTTTTGATGGAGGCTATGGTTCGGCCTATCTTGCTAAAATGGTGGGGCAAAAAAAAGCGCGGGAAATTTTCTTTTTGGGAAGAAACTATTCTGCTCAAGAAGCCTATGAAATGGGTATGGTGAATGCTGTAATTCCGCATAAGGAATTGGAGGACACTGCCTACCAATGGGCTCAGGAAGTCTTGGCCAAGTCACCGACCTCCATAAAAATGCTAAAATTTGCCATGAACCTCACCGACGACGGTATGGTGGGACAGCAAGTGTTTGCAGGAGAGGCCACTCGTTTGGCTTACATGACCGATGAGGCCAAGGAGGGCCGCAATGCGTTTTTGGAAAAGCGCAAGCCCGATTTTGGCAAGGATAAGTGGATCCCATAGGTTAATATGTAATCAAGGATAAACAGTTTACAGTCAATTATTTGTCATACCAAAAACTGCTTGCCCTAAACTTATTTCAGGGTAAGGGCTATGGGTTCCGTGTTAAGCTACCATTAACGGTTTAGATGTTTTTTTAAACAGGTTTTTTTATTCCAACTCCAAATTTGTGGGAAGAGGTTTGTCCAAAAACATATTATCCTTTAATGGAGTATGTAATCTTGAAGATGTAAAAGATTCTGCGGGCATTTCCACCGTAAAGTCGATTTTTGCAGCTCCACCAGAAATTTCTTGGAGTGCACGTGCCAAAAGTGGCTCGTTTACGTCTCCCAAAACTCCAAGGTTGGTTAAATCTTCACTGAGTTCAATGTCGGGGCTTAAGCCGCTGGTGTAATCATAAAAACCATCCGCATTCTCATTTCTACCGACCAAAGGTTGTAATCCCCAAGAATTTTGTGAGTTTATATTCCCTTCACGATCGCTATTATAGATAAAATTGTTTTCGCTATCATCAACCAAAGTAATGGAGAATTCATTTTTGCCACGTGTTGTTTCACCAATATGGATTACATCGATATATGGGTCCAGTCCGTTCATCACCAATTCACTTGCCGAAGCAGAATCACCTGTGGCAATCACAAATATTCTGCTCAAATTTAAAGAGTTAATGGCACTCGCTCCCGTAGAATTTGCGAAGTAGTCAGTCAGAAATTCATCGGAAAACTCGGCTTGTATCTTGGAGTTCCAACGCTGTTTTATGTACACATCACTAGTTTTGGTGCCATAGATCATACTGGCCAAAAGGCGCGATGTGTTAACTGAGCCACCTGGGTTATAACGCATGTCTAAAACCAGTTCAGTGGCTCCATTGGCCTTAAATTTTGCAAAGGCATCATTTAAATCTTCGTTAAAACTGCTTAAAAAGCGGTTGTACATTAAATAGGCGACCTTAGTACCGTTTACATCTAATGTTTTAGCAACCAAAATGGGGTTTTCAATCTGATTCTCTATTTTGGTAAGCGAAACTTCTTTGTCACTGTCAGAAATGGTGTTATCGGCCACAGTTGCCATTCCGAGCGTGTAAGTACTATTATCACCAAAAAGTAGGTTGATATAGTTGTTTGCGGTTAGTTGAACTCCATCGACTCTCGTAAAAAATTCGCCTCTTTGTATGTCCTTGGCAGAAGCATCCGAATCTGGCCAAATATATTGTACAAATCCAAAAACGTTATCGGTATCGCCAATAAGTCCCAATCCAAACTCTAAACCATTGCTTTGGGATATACCCGAGAGACTGCTTACCAGCTCGGTATAATCTTCGTTGGCAAAACTAAATCGGTCTATGGCAGTTTCTTCACCGTAAATTTCTTCGTGTCTGTTACAAATGCTATAATAAAAATTTTCAGGATCAGAATTACTCTCCAAAAAAGCAGTGTATTCGGCGTTGGTGGAGAACCTATTATCAGCAAGGTCAGGAACATCAGCTTGCCAAAAATACCAAAGGTTCATGGCCTTCCACATAAAATCTTGGGCAGCCACATCTGCACTTGGGTCTGGATCGGGAGTAGGTCCGTTTTTGATTCCATCATCATCACTGCAGGACAAAAATGCAAAAGACAATCCCAAAAACAGGAAGAAATACTTTTTCATAACTTAATTTTTAATGAATTTACTCAAACTTTATTCCAAATTTATCAAGGGTGTAGGTTGAATTGAGTAAAAATACATGAACAATCATGCAAATTTGCCTTGCAAAATACCTTTATATAAGGAGAGTACAAATTTTTTGTAACAAATTTCGATATGTATCGTCGTGATAGTGTAGGTCGATAAGAAAGACACAAAAACAACTAAGACAACCAAATGAAACAAACAGAATTCTTAAATGTGGTTTTACCTTTTCAGGATAAACTGTACAGGCTCGCAAAGCGCCTGTTGGTCTCCAGAGAGGAAGCGGAAGACGCCACTCAAGAAATTTTGTTGAAGCTATGGTCAAAGAACGAGTCAATGTCAAAGTATAAAAATGTAGAGGCCTTTGCCATGACCATGACCAAAAACTTTTGTTTGGACCGGTTAAAGTCCAAGCAAGCAGGAAACCTAAAATTGGTTCATAGCAACTATAGTGACCAAAATACCTCCTTACAAAAACAAATGGAGGCCGAGGACAGCGTAAGTTGGATGGAACGGATTATGGAAGACCTGCCAGAACAACAAAAAATGATATTGCAGCTACGGGATGTGGAGCAATACGAGTTCGATGAGATATGCGAGCTCTTGGACATGAAACCCACAGCAGTGCGCGTAGCACTGTCGAGGGCGAGAAAAACAGTAAGGGAAGAATTAATAAAAAAACATAACTATGGAATTGGGTAACATAGAGAAAATATTGGAGAAGTATTTCGAGGCCACTGCTACAGTGGACGAAGAAAGAGCACTCAGGGAGTATTTTTCACAAGAAGAGGTAGCGCCTCATTTAGAACAGTACAGACCCATGTTCAACTACTTTTCCACGGCCAAGGAAGAAAAGTACACCAAGCAGGTACCATTAAAACCTAGAGTAAACTATTACAAGTGGCTATCCGTTGCAGCGGCAGTAGTTCTTGCCTTTGGCATTTATTTTGGTAATCAGTACCAAGAAACTAAGCGTTTGGAACAAGAAAAGGCAGAATATGCCTACGAAGAAACCAAAAAAGCTTTTGAGCTCTTAGCGGAAAATTTTAGTCGTGGAACAGAAAAGGTGGCCTATCTAAAAGAGTTCGAAGAAGCAAAAGAGAAGATTTACAACAACAATTAAAAAACGAAAAGATGAGAAAGTATATTTTAATCACAGTAATGGCAGTATTGCCTTTGGCCGGATTTTCACAATCCCTTTTTGATAAATTTGAAGATTTGGACGATGTAACATCCGTAGTGGTGAACAAAAGCATGTTCAACCTATTGGCAAAGATTGATGTAGAGGTAGATGATCCCGAAGCTCAGGACTTTATGGATATTGCCAGTAGCTTACAAAGCTTAAAGGTCTTCACTACCGAGGATAAGAAAATCGGTGAGGACATGAAGTCGTCCGTGGACAGCTACCTAAAATTCTCCAAAATGGAAGAGTTGATGCGGGTAAAGGACAAAGATGCCAATGTCAAGTTCTACATTAAAGAGGGCAAGGATGCGGATCATGTGAGCGAACTGCTCATGTTCGTGACAGGTATGAATAACGTTGAGGCCGATGGCAGAAAATTCGAGACTGTAATTTTATCACTTACCGGTGATATTGATTTGAACAAAATTGGTTCATTGACAAAAAAAATGAACTTACCGGAAGAACTCAACGAGGCAAGTAAAAAGAATTAATTAAGACATCGGTTGGCAATAATCGGTTAGATACTGTAACAAAATGCAACAAGCTCCAACTAATTATTGTCAACTGATTATCAGTTTATAAAATCAATCAAAAAAAGAACAGATGAAACATATTATTAAAACCATGTTGGTGGCCGGGGCAGTGCTTCTGGCTTCGTGTGCTTCGCAGCAAAGCCTGCAAGAGTATTATGTGGACAATTCGGAGAACCCAAACTTTTTGTCCATAGATGTTCCCGCAAGCATCTTAAAGCTGAACGAGGAAGATTTGAACCCAACCCAAAAAGAAGCTATTGAATCACTTCGTAAATTCAATTTGTTGGCCTTTAAAAAGAATGCCGATAATGAAGTGGAGTATGAGGTTGAAAAGAAAAAAGTACGCGAAATCTTAAAGGGAGACCAGTTTGTGGAGCTCATGAAAATCAATTCAAAATATGGCAAGGGAGTCATTAAATATTTAGGAGATGAGGACGCCATTGATGAAGTAATTATTTATGGGGATAGTGAAGATAAAGGCTTTGCCTTAGTAAGGGTACTTGGTAAGGATATGAACCCCGCGCATATCATTCAATTAATGCAAGCCATACAAAAATCCGATTACAAAGGAGAAGGTCTTGGTGAAATTGGAGATTTTCTAAAAGGCTAAGGCCAATCATCATAAATTTCTAAGGAGGGTGGCGTTTGTCACCCTTTTTCTTTTTAGGAAAATCAAAAACGTGACCTAGTTTAGTATCTTAGTGTCTCATAATAAGAACACTAACAAAACTCTAGCATAATGGAAAAAGCACAAGAATGGTTTGACTATGGTATTGAACTGGCCAAAGAATTTGGCCCAAAACTGATTACAGCACTTGTTATATACATTATTGGTATGTGGGTGGTGAAAAAGATAATAAAGGGTACACGTAAGGTGATGTCCAAAAGCAAGTATGATCAATCTCTTCAGACATTTCTCTTGAATCTCTTTTCGTGGGCATTAAAAATATTCCTGATCATTATAGTTATTTCCCGTTTGGGAGTGGATGTCACTACCTTTGCAGCCTTGATTGCCGCTGCAGGTCTTGCTGTTGGGCTGGCGTTGCAGGGTTCGCTTTCCAACTTTGCAGGAGGTGTGTTGATTATGATATTTAAACCTTATAAAATTGATGACTTAATCGAAGCACAAGGGGTTTTGGGAAAAGTAAAAGGAATCGAAATCTTTACTACAAAATTGGTGACCCCACAGAACAGACTGGCCATTGTTCCCAATGGTGCCATGGCCAACGGGAACATCATAAACTATACCGCAGAGGGTAAAATGCGTGTCGATACCGTAATAGGAGTGGGTTACGGTGAGGACATCAAAAAAACCAAAGATGTATTATTGGAGGTGTTGACATCTAATCCAAAGGTGTTAAAAGACCCCGCGCCTTCGGTAAATGTGTTGGAGTTGGCGGACAGCTCCGTGAATTTTGCGGTAAGACCTTTTTGTGAGCCAGATGATTATTGGGACGTGTATTTTGCGACCCATGAAAATTGTAAGTTAGCCTTGGACAAGGCTGGAATTGAAATTCCATACCCACATCAAGTGGAAATCCATAAAGAGGGATAAACCGATAGCTGGATTCTTGGGTTTTCAGGTCAATGGCAAAGTGTTAAAGGTTTTGACACGGATTTCACGAATGGCCACAGATGTTTTTGCTCTTGAACTTGTGAATTGCACTTGTTCTTGTGAAAGGAGTTTCTTCAGTTGTTCCTCTCCTTCAGAAGACACTTTCCCCTGGTTTTTGTAAGCTGGGTGGTGAGCGTAATGGAAGGAGATGCGTGTCACATCGAGCGCAGTCGAGATGTCTTAAGTTCTCGCGTTTAGTTTACCTTTAGCAATGGTCGAAGGAAAAGCTGTATGGGTCGATGATTGGACTCCTGCTTTCGCAGGAATGACAATAGAGACCTACCTTGGGGAGAAAATGCATGATTTGGCACTTAGCTTTACGTCACTTCGAACCGACCAGCGGGAGTGTGAGAAATCTAATTTATTAAGTGGACTTCTCAATCGAGACTGTGTCCTACATGTTAAAATGACCTAGCGGATGAGATTCCTGCTTGTTTATCCCGTTGAAGAACGGGACGCAGGAATAACAAAAATCACACCCCGGTATAATTCGCCGGTGTTATATGCTTTAACTCAGCTTTAATAGCATCGGAGACATTCAATGTTTCAATAAAATCGGCAATGGATTTTTGATTGATTTTCTCATTGGTACGCGTTAAACCTTTTAATGCTTCGTATGGATTGGGATAACCTTCCCTTCTCAAAATAGTCTGGATGGCTTCTGCAACAACAGCCCAATTGTCTTCCAGATCTTTTTCAAACTTGGCTTGGTTCAGTACCAATTTGTTCAATCCTTTTAAAGTGGATTGAAACCCAACCAAGGTGTGTGCAAACGGCACCCCAACATTACGTAGTACGGTACTGTCCGTAAGGTCGCGCTGTAATCTGGAAATCGGCAATTTGGCGGATAAATGCTCAAAAATAGCATTGGCCAACCCCAGGTTTCCTTCAGAATTTTCAAAATCGATAGGGTTTACCTTGTGTGGCATGGCCGATGAACCCACTTCCCCTTTTTTGATTTTTTGTTTGAAGTAGTCCATGGAAATATAGGTCCATATATCTCGATCCAAATCAATCAAAATAGTGTTGATGCGTTTAAGACAATCGAACAAAGCGGCCATGTGATCGTAATGCTCAATTTGAGTAGTGGGGAAAGAGTGGTGCAAACCTAATTTTTCTTGTACAAATTGTTTTCCGAAGGCTCTCCAATCAATTTTTGGATAAGCTACTTTGTGGGCATTGTAGTTCCCAGTGGCTCCACCAAATTTAGCGGCACTGGGGATATCGTTCAATAAATTGAACTGCTCTTTAAAACGTACGACAAAAACGTCGATTTCCTTGCCCAAACGGGTAGGGGAGGCCGGTTGTCCGTGTGTTCTTGCCAACATGGGGATGTTTTCCCATGCTTTGGCAAGCTCCTTCAATTTCTCCAAAACCTCTAAATAAGAAGGAACGTATACATCGTTTATAGCTTCTTTGATGGACAGAGGTATCGCAGTATTGTTGATATCTTGAGAAGTCAATCCAAAGTGGATAAACTCCTTGTATTTTTGAAGGTTTAATGCATCAAACTTTTGCTTGATGAAGTACTCCACGGCTTTTACATCGTGGTTGGTGGTCTTTTCAATATCTTTGATCGCCTGTGCATCTTCCGCAGAAAACTCTTGATAAATTTTTTGTAATTCGGGGAACAGCTTTTTGTTGAAATCGGCCAGTTGTGGCAATGGAACCTCACAAAGGGCAATAAAGTATTCAATCTCAACTTGAACACGGTATTTGATCAAGGCCTCTTCCGAAAAATAATCTTTAAGGGCCTTGGTTTTGTTTCTGTATCTACCGTCAATCGGCGAAATGGCATTTAGTTGTGTCAGCGACATGGTCAAGAAAATTTTGAAAGCATCAAAGATACTTAAACGCTGTGTTTTAGACACCCAATTTGGCCAACTTATCCAGAGTTTTTTTTGCTCGGTTTTTGTAGCCCGCGGTTCCTGTGGCGTAAGTGTCCTCCAACACTTGTTTGAGTTCGGGGCGTACCCAATCAAATTTTGAACCTAAGTAATACAGACTGGTCATGGAAAATACCTTGGGTGCCATGTTCATTGGACCGATGAGCCACTCAAAACAGGATGTCATTATTTTTTCCAATTGGTCGTCGGTAATACTTTGGACAAAAACGGGGTCTTTTTTCTTAAAGTAGGCTTCGCAAATCATTTCACAAACGTGTGCAATGGGTCTTATACAAGATTCGGTTTTTAATTTTGACAAACCGTTCACAAAATCTTCAAAAAAGGGGAGGATCAAGGAGGGGTCTTTTCGCATTAAATGATCAAAAGTCCAACTCGCATTGAAACTTCCTGCTTTGTCTTCCAACAACACCTGTTTAAAAAGTGCCTTGGCCAGTCGGGGTTCTTTCTTCAATTGCTGAACCAAAACATCTATTTCAAGTTTCGATATTCTACCTGAACAAAGTCTGATATGGAGTTCCTCTTCGGTCACAAAAAATCAATATATTTACTAAAATCCTGTAGGTGATGAAAATAGTGAAAAAAATAGCAATTGTTCTTTTGGTTGTATTGGTAGGAATGCAATTTTACCGACCTGAAAAAAATGTAGCTGAAGGCGATTATGTGGCTGCCTTTGAAACAGAGACCCAACCTCCAACAGCAGTAAAACAAATTTTAAAGACGGCCTGTTATGATTGCCATAGCGCCAATACCAAATATCCTTGGTACAATAACATTGCCCCGGTTTCCTATTGGTTGGCAGACCATATTGAAGAGGGCAAGGAACATCTTGATTTTTCCGATTGGGCCAACTACGATGCTGAAAAAAAGAATCACAAACTGGAAGAACTCATCGAAGAGGTGGAAGAGGGAAAAATGCCCTTAAAGGAATACACATGGACCCACGCTGATGCGAAATTGTCCGAGGAGCAAATAAATGTATTGGTAGCCTGGGCAAAAGAAACTAGGGCCAACTATTAAAAAACTGTTCCACCAATTCGGGAATTCCCTCTGCTGCTGTTTTGGAGATTATGGTAAGGTTTTCGAAATCCGATGAACGAATATTGGGCTTTGGATCTACAAAGTAAATCGGGGTTTTATTTGGCGCGTAGTGGATTAAACTTGCAGCGGGATAGACTTGCATAGAGGTTCCCACAATAATAAGTATTTGGGCCTGTTGGGTGATTTGCGCGGCAGTTTCAAGCATTGGTACCATTTCGCCAAACCAGACAATATGGGGGCGTAGTTGGTGCCCTTTGTCGTCCGTATCGCCTAAAACCAAGTCTTTTTTCCAATCCAACACATGGTTTTCGTTTACGGTACTTCGCACTTTGAGCAGTTCACCGTGTAAATGTAATACATGGGAACTCCCTGCCTTCTCGTGCAGATTGTCCACGTTTTGGGTTACAATGCTCACATCAAATCCCTGTTCTAATTCAGCCAGAGCCTTATGGCCTGCATTGGGAGCAACCTCCAACAATTGCCGCCTTCGCTGGTTGTAGAATTCGAGCACCAACTCAGGATTACGGGCAAATCCTTGTGGCGATGCTACTTCCATCACATCATGGCCTTCCCAAAGACCGTTTTCGTCCCGAAAGGTTTTCAGTCCGCTTTCAGCGCTCATCCCTGCCCCGGTTAGTACTACGATTTTTGGTTTGAGCATGTTTTTGGTTTTATGTTAGCCCATCATTTTTTCCAATTTTGAAGACGGTCCAAATAAAGGTAGCTCTCCACAAATTTTCGGTGTTCCTCATTTGTCATGGTTTCCAAAAGGTTCAATGCCGATATGTAACTTGCCAGATTTCCGTTTGAAGATAAAAATTTTCCGTCTCGGACAAAAGTCACCAAACTGTCATTTTGAACTTTTAAGTTAGGATAATCTTTTTGTAATTGTATGCCACCACCAATCCAAGTTACAATTTTCTTTCCATCTGCAATTCCAGATGCGCCAATTAACTGCGCTCCCGCACAATTGCTTACTGTGTATTTGGTTTCTTGATTTTTCTCTCGTACAAAATCTATGATTTTATTGTTATGTACCTGAGCATACATGTCATAAGCGCTGGGAACAAACAATGCAGTTAATTTTGGACAGTTACCTAAAGTGTAATCCGGCACAAAATGCATGCCCTCCTCGGTGGTTATTGGATTGTCCGTTTCGGCTATGGTGATAACGTTGAAGAGTTGTTCTCCATCAACTGATGGCTTTGCGAATACGTCCGATGTTGCTACAACCTCACTTTGAAGGACACCATTATACATTAAAAGTCCAATTGTTGGCAGGCCTTCTTTGAACGGTTTTAAATGTTTTGTCAATGTATCAGAATGTGAAATTCCTGTTTGAAGCCCGTTGTCTTCATTTTTATCAGAACTTTTAGGTGTATTTGTGTTACAGTTAAAAAGCAGAACGCTTAGTAAAACGGGAATTAAATTTCTCATAACCTTTTGATAATCAATTTAAATTATTAATCAGAACAAATGTATCCAGCATAATTCTGACAAAAGTTAAACTGGTTTAAGAAACTTAGTTGCCACCAACACCCTCAAAAGTCATAGTCACTGGTTTTATGGTGCCATCAGGGTTGAATTCCATCTTGTCCATACAAGTAACCCTGTGGTCGCGGTCCTTGTTGGGAATAGGTCTTCGGTGGTATACAATGATCCATTCATCCGTTCCCGGTTTGTTGATTACGGAGTGATGCCCAGCCCCGGTGGCAATATCCCCTTCTTTGGATTCCAAAATGGTTCCGATGCGTTTATAGGGGCCTGTTGGTTTGTCTGCCATGGCGTAGGCCACTTTGTAACTGCCATCGGTCCAATTGCCTTCGGACCACATAAAATAGTAAATGCCGTTTCGCAAAAACATGAACGGGCCTTCCACATAACCTTCGGGCGTAATTTCTTTGAACAGACTACCATCTTCCCAAGGCTCAAAACCCGTAAAATCTTCATTGAGTATGCCAAGGTTGCAATGGCTCCAACCTCCATAGAAAAAATAATGGGTACCGTCCACATCCTTAAAAACAAATTGGTCAATGGGTTGGGCGTTGTTGTAGAAGTCGGATATCAGAGGTTTTCCCAAATGATCCTCGAAAGGTCCGCTGGGACTATCAGCTACGGCCACACCGATTCCTCCATAATGGTTAATATCGTTATTGGGGTCATAGGAGCTTCTACCGGGCCGCTGAATATCGTTGGCGCCAAAAAAAAGATAATACTTACTGTCCTTTTCAATAATGGATGGCGCCCACAAAGCTTGCCTTAACCATTTTATCTTGGTCGTATCCAAAATGCGTTCATGCTTTTCCCAATGTACTAGATCTTTGGATGAAAAGGCATCAAAATGCAATTGCTTGTCATAATCGTCGGAAAATGTGGGGTAGACCCAATATGTGTCCTCAAAAACAATACCTTCTGGGTCGGCATACCAGCCTTCAAAAATTGGGTTATTTTGCACTTTGTTAGATTCTTGTGCAAAGCTACATGCTCCGAACAGGGAGAAAATTGTTGAAAAAACTACGTTTTTGGTGTTCATGGTCATATTTTGAGGTTTATTTTTTATGAGAGCCTTAAAACTGGCGCTTGTGGATGCCGGTTTTTATTGTTTCTGGTTTTGACACGAATTTCACACATTTTCACAGGTTTGGCAACGGGCAATTGTCTTTAGAGGTGTTTCTCGTAAAAGAGAAATATAAATGGAGGCAATCTGCACGAATGTATCCCGGTTTTCTTGCTTGACCTTGGCGCAAGCCTTGAGACTCACACCAATCCCGGGAGGGACAAGATAACAAATCCATTTTTCAAGAAACCAAAATTCCAATTTTTCCTATCTTGGTTTTATGTTTGACCATGATTTGTTGACATACTTGGAAACCTATCTTACCGAAGAGCGAAAACAGCGTTTTTTGGATGTGCTTCAACAACGGACCAAACATATTACCGTAGCGGTGGAAGATGTATATCAATTGCACAATACAAGTGCCATAATTCGCAGTTGTGATGTTTTTGGGGTACAGGACGTACATGTGATAGAGGATCGTTTTGGCAAACGTTTGGACAAAAATATAGCCATGGGAGCCGAACAGTGGGTAGATGTGCATCGCTACCAAACCACGACCGATTGTATCTCCAAATTGAAGGAGGATGGTTATCAAATAATCGCCACTACACCGCACAACGATTCCACTATCCTGCCTGATTTTTTTCCAGCTATCAAATCGGCAATTTTCTTTGGAACCGAAAAAGAAGGGTTGTCAGAAGAAGTAATGCAGCAGGCCGACGGATTCCTTAAAATTCCCATGGTGGGCTTTTCCGAAAGTTTGAATGTTTCCGTTTCTGCGGCCATTATCATCCAACAATTGGCACAAAAAGTGCGCGATTCGGACCTAAATTGGCAATTAACCGATATAGAGGTGTTTGAAAAACGATTGGATTGGACCAAAAAATCCATAAAAGATGTTGAGGGGATTTTAAAAAGATACCTTTCCAAGTAAATAAATTTCGTATTTTTAGTTGATAACCAATAAATTACAGCTATGATAATGCTATATATTGTCTTAGGTATAGTGTTGTTGATCATTATTTTGGCAGCTATCGCCCCAAAAAACTACAATGTCTCTCGCTCTATAGAAATTTCCAAACCTAAAAGCGTTGTTTTTGAGTATCTCAAATCCTTAAAACGACAGGATGAATGGTCTCCATGGGGTAAACGTGATCCCGATATGAAAAAAAAGTTTACGGGAACGGATGGTGAGGTAGGAGCCATTAATTATTGGGAAGGCAACAAAGAAGTAGGGAAGGGGGAGCAGGAAATCACCAAAATTGTGGAAGGTGAACGAATTGATTCCGAACTTCGATTCTTAAAACCATTCAAATCCACTTCGGATGCTTATATCGTTACCAAAGAGGTGGAGAAGGATAGAACTAAAGTAGTTTGGGGCTTTTCTGGAAAGAACAAATTCCCGATGAGCATTATGATGCTGTTCATGAACATGGACAAGGCGGTGGGAAAAGATTTTGAAGAAGGTCTGGCGAGTTTAAAGGAAATATTGGAAAATAAATAAGCTATGGATTTTAATATGGTAGGCTGGTTCGAGATTCCTGTTAGGGATATGGAACGAGCAAAATCGTTTTATGATACGGTTTTTCAAGTTGATATAAAGTTACAGGGTTTTGGAGGCACCAAAATGGGATGGTTTCCTGCAGATCATGGAAAACCAGGAGCTTCAGGCTCACTTATTCAGAACAAGGATTGGTACAAACCCAGTAAAAGTAAAGGGGCGTTGATTTACTTCAACAGTCTAGATGTTCAAAACGAACTCGACCGTATTGAACCGAACGGAGGTAAAATTGTTCAACCCAAGACACAGATAAGTCCCGAAATAGGGTACATGGCGGTTTTTTTAGATTCAGAAGGGAACCGAATCGCACTGCACTCTAGGCAATAGTGATTATTCCACAAGTTCCAGTAGGGCAATGTCATAATCATTATCCAATAGCACTTTTCCGTTGGCCACGGTAACTTCGGTCTCGGAATAGGTGTCGTACAAGGTGGTACCGTCACCAAAGAATCCTTTTACCCAAAGCGACTTTTTTCCTTTAGGCAAATCCAACCCCACAACTACTTTGTCTCGATATTTCCCATTGACATACGTCCTTGAAAATACATAGGGCGATTTGGCCAATCGTTTGTGTTTACCTGCTCCAATGGCAGGGTGGTTTGCTCGGAACTGACCCAATTTTTGCCAGTGTTTGTGAATTTTTTGTGTTTCGGGCAGGCTGTCCAAATCTTCCCAGTTCATAAACGAGCGTAAGGCGGCGTCTCCCTCGGTGCCATCAATAATTAAATTTCTAGCGGTCTCATCGCCATAATACACCTGCGATGCGCCAGGTGTAAGTAATAGCACATTTGCCGTGCGATAGGGTTTTGTTCTTTCCTTGTCGTAGGGGGCACCATCATCGTGTGAGGTTAAATAGTTGAGAACGCTCCTGTCCTTTAGTTTGGTTTGAAGCAGTTTGCTATATTTTTTAAAGATGGCCTCGTAACTCTTGTCCGCATCGTTTTTGAGTTCAAAATTGATGAGACTTTTAAATCCATAGTCAAAAAAATCCACTTTTTTGTCCCCAAAATCAAATTCTCGACCACCCGAAATACCATAGTTATAGACTTCGCCGACCATATAAAATGGATTATCGTCCAATATTTTATGCTGATGCTTTTTCTTCCATGATTCAAATGCGTAGTTCGCCTCTTTGTAAAGGTCTGCCCAAGCGTTTTCATTCACGTGCTTCACAGTGTCTACACGGAAACCATCAACCCCTAGATCATTAATATAATCCGTAAGCCATTTGATGATGTAGTATTTTGGAGTCCTTGGGTATCCTGTGCGTTCAAAAAAGAGTTGGAGTTCGTCCAGTTCCTTGCTCAAACGTCCCTCATCTTTCCACTTGGCCAAAAGGGCATCGGGCAGTTCCACAGCTTCATCGGATTCGGTAAGGATATCCGGTAAATTCTCCACCAAGGTGCAAGCTGTGGTATTTTCGTAGGTGGTAAACTCACATTTTGGTCCATTTCTCACCCAATCATCGGGCCAAACAGGGTCTTTTTCCGTAACAGGTCCGGTATGGTTTAAAACTACATCCAAAAGAATACGAATTCCTTTGCTGTGCGCTGTTTTTACCAGTTTTTCCAAGTCTTTCCGCGTTCCGAAGTTAGGGTCAATGGAAGTCCAATCCTTTGTCCAGTAACCGTGATAGCCATACGTTTTACCAGTTCCTTCGTCGGTGGCCCCGTGAATTTGTTCCACTACGGGCGTAAACCAAATGGCATTGATTCCCAAGTCGGTAAAATAACCTTCTTCAATTTTTTGTGTGATTCCCTCAATGTCGCCACCTTCAAAACCTCTTAAGACCCCTGTTTCCTCGGTTCTATCAAAATTCACATCGTTTTCAGGGTTTCCGTTATTAAAACGATCCGTCAACAGAAAATAAATATTCGCACCTTCCCAAACAAAGGGCACCTTCTTTTTGGGCGCCACTTTTTCAACTACATGGGTTTCTTGCTGCTTTTTTTCAACTTGCTTGCAGCCAATAAACAAAGGTAGAACTGACAATACAACAAGTAGTTTTTTCATGAATCGGGATTTTGTTTAAAGCTATAAAATGCACACGTAAATATGAAATTTATTTATAGCGGGGCAATACTATCCCAAGAGCAGGGTTAAGTTGGTCGTTATTGGTTTCTGTTCAGCACTTTGTACTCTTCGTAGCAGCTGGAAATTGCATCCAAAATTTGAAGGTCGTTCGCTGTTTTGATGAATGATTTGGAATAGTTGCAGTTGTTGAGGATGTCCTCAATATCCACTTTTTCCAATTGAAGCAGTTCGGTAAGGGTTTCCCTATCAAACTTTGATGCCAAAAGATCCCTAATATTATCGTCCTCTTTAATTTGCCGCAACTTGCGCATTTGCCTTGGTTTTTTTCCAAAAAGATTTCGCAAGAGGTCTGCTGGATTAAGAATGGCCCCCAAAACCTTGGTTACCGCACTCGGACTTTTATTCCCGGCTTCGTAACTGGTATTGAGACCAGAAATACTGTACTGGTACGCATTGTTGTCCACAGGAAGGTTCTTGACATCAATTTCCAGATAACCCGTAAGCTGGTATGGTCTTACAACCACTTCTTCAAGTGCATAGGCCAATTCTGTCAATGCAATTTCGGTATTTCCAAACCTGAACATATCGTTGGTTACCCGTACTTTTTGGGTTTTAAATCCTAAATACGAAAAGTAAAGCGTATCGTTGACCGCCGCTGGTATGGTAAACTTGCCATTCTGGTTTGTAATGGTGCCTTTTACTTGGTTCAGGTTCACCACGTGCACACTTTCCAATGGAAATTCCGTTTGGGCATTGATCACCGTGGCGGTAAACTCCTTTATCACTTGGTTTTGACCGTCTTCAACTTGGGAAAAACCGAGTATTGGGATAAGGGACAATAGTATAAGTAGTAATCTTCTCATGCAACCTTTGTAGCTATAAAAGTACTAAACAAAGAAAAATAAATAGGAGAGACTTACCATTTAATATAGAATTAACTAATAAAAGCCCTGCTTTTTCTTGCCTCCCTTTTTCCCGTAACTTCCTTTTTTTCCGCCTTTGTAGGATTTATTCCCACCGCGGTATCCTCCGCCTTTTTTTCCGCGACGTTTTTTGCCTCCTTTTCCGCCACCACCGCTACCACCGGGGTTTTTGGATACTTCAACATTAATAAAGCGCCCATCTACCTTAAACTCTGTAAAGGTTTGAAGAATGAATTCGGTAAGTTGTGCATCGGAATTAAAGAACGAGAAGGTGTCCTTGGTGTCTACATTGTAAATATCCTCTTTTTCCAATTTTAGCGTATCACGAAGGAAATCTTTCAAAGACATCCAGTCGTAACCGTCGCGTTCCCCAACATTGATAAAATAGCGAACTGAGCCTTCTGATGGAATGTCTCCTTTGGAAGTTCCCCTGTCCTTACCGGAATCCTGACTGTTAAGGTCTTTGGATTTGCTGTAGTAGTTATAAAACTGGGTGAATTCTACGGAAACCATCTTTTTGATGAGTTCGTCACGGTCAATACCTTCCAAAACATCGTTAATGGCAGGTAGGTAACTCTCAATCTCTTTATTGATTTTGGTTTCCTTGATCTTGTTGGCCAAATGATACAGCTGAATCTCGCATATTTCAATGCCATCAGGAATTTGTTTGGCTATGAATTCCTGCTGAATTTTTTTCTCGATAGCTTTGATCTTGCGAAGTTCGGAGCGGGTGATGATAACCATGGAAATACCGGATTTGCCAGCACGTCCAGTACGCCCACTACGGTGGGTATAGGTTTCAATTTCATCGGGCAATTGGTAGTTGATTACGTGTGTAATATCGTCTACATCAATGCCACGGGCGGCGACATCGGTAGCAACCAACATTTGCACTTGTTTTTTTCTGAAGGAGTTCATCACAAGATCACGTTGATTTTGGCTCAAATCGCCATGCAAAGCTCCGGCATTGTACCCATCCTCGATCAATTTTTCAGCAACACGCTGCGTATCCCTCTTGGTTCTGCAGAACACCACGGAGAAAATTCCAGGGTTGGCATCGGCCAAACGTTTAAGTGCCGCGTAACGATCACGGCCACCTACCACATAATATTCATGCTGTACGGTGGATGCGCCTGCATTTTTAGATCCAACAGTGATCTCAACAGGGTTGTGCATAAATTTTTTGGCAATCGTAGCCACTTCTTTGGGCATAGTTGCGGAAAAAAGCCACGTCAACTTTTCTTTGGGCGTGTTGGATAGAATGTCTTTAATGTCTTCAAAGAAGCCCATGTTCAACATTTCATCGGCCTCATCCAATACACAGTAGTCAATTTTGGAAATATCGACCATTCTTCGGCCGATCATATCTTTCATACGACCAGGAGTGGCCACAACGATCTGCGCCCCTTTTTTAATTTGTCGTGCTTGTTCGGTAATGCTGGCACCACCATAAATGGCTACCACATTCAGTCCCTTTATATATTTGGAATAGAGTTTTAACTCGTTTGTAATCTGTAAACATAGCTCTCGCGTAGGGGAGAGAATCAATCCTTGGGTGGTTCTGCTTTCCTCTTGGATTTTTTGAATCATTGGAAATCCAAACGCAGCAGTTTTACCTGTTCCTGTTTGTGCCAAGGCCACCAAATCGGTTTCCTTTTCCAATAAAACTGGGATTGATTTTTCTTGTACTTCTGATGGGGATTCAAATCCGAGGTCGGAAATAGCATCCAATAGGGGTTTGTCCAACCCCAAGGCTTCAAATTTTGTCATAGCGGTGTATATACCTTAAATCGCAAATATGTTTGTGTTGTATAGAGCGATTTTGTATAACCCAATTTAAGCCCATCACAACACCTTGCCCATACCGGCGGCGTTAATAAAGCGGCAAAGGTACGTTAATTTTATTCCGTGGAAGCTAATAGATGCTTTTTTTTAATAAATCAACCAATTTTTGAATGGCCCTACCTCGGTGGCTTATAGCATTTTTGGTCTTTGGAGGCAGTTCGCCAAAGGTTTTATCGAACCCATTGGGTCTAAAAATGGGGTCGTAACCAAAACCGCCATCCCCGTGTGTGGTTGGGGTTATTTGGCCTTCAACGATACCTTCAAACGTGTAACTATTACCTTGTAGGTTCAAATGGATTACGGTTTTAAAATGTGCAGCACGGTCGTTCGCCCCTTTTAACTCAGATAACAATTTTGCCATATTGTCCTTGGCACTTTTTTGCTCCCCCGCATATCTGGCAGAATAGACACCCGGTGCTCCATCCAAAGCATCGACCAGCAAACCGGTATCGTCCGAAAAACAGTTTAAGCCATAGGTTTGGGTCACAAAATCTGCTTTTATTTTTGCGTTTTCTTCCAAGGTATCACCTGTTTCGGGAATTTCATCAAAGCACTCAATATCCTTTAGGGATAACAGCTCTATGTTTTCAGGAAGTAATTGCTGAACTTCTTTCAGCTTATGGTCGTTATGAGTGGCAAAAACTAGTTTCAAATCAAAAAGGGTTCTATTTTGAGGTTCAAAAGTAGTAATTTCGAGTTTTAAGCAATTGATATGAAAATGAAAGTGCCGCCAGCTTTGGTAATGTTGGTTTTTGGAGGACTAATGTATGTTTTGGACAAATTTTTGCCCATTGGCGAGTTTGAGTTTTTTGGCAAGCAGGAATTGGCCATGTTTCTTTCTGGATTGGGTGTTTTGGTCATTTTAATATCGGTAATCCAGTTTTTCATCACAAAAACGACCGTAGATCCTTTGAATCCCAAGAAAACCTCAAAATTAGTGACGAATGGCATCTATAAATTCACCCGTAACCCCATGTATTTGGGAATGCTCCTTTTTCTGTTGGCCTTTGGGCTAAAGTTGGGCAATGCCTTCAATACGCTTATTGCAGCGGGTTTTGTATCCTATATGAATCGGTTTCAGATTAAACCTGAAGAAAAAGTTCTTGCCAAAATGTTTGGAAAGGATTATAATATCTACTGCAAGTTGACCAGACGTTGGTTTTGATAGTTGGGATGTAGCTTGGTTGGGGGTAGATATAAGAGACAAGAAACAAGAGAAATAAAGACTAAAGACTAAAGATTGGGCAATTTATACGTTCATTGACTACAAACCGCCCACTGCAAACTGCTTATTGGTGATCAATCGTGTAATTCGTGTCAAAAAAAGATATTAGATGAGAGATGTAAGACAATAGGCTTTAGAGATTCGTTGATTTTGTGATTTAATCATTGGCATTTATTTACTGAAAACAGACCTCTTTCTGACTACCACTGCAACCGCGAACTGTTTTTTGGAATTTAGATTTGAAACTTGAACTTAATACTTGAGTTTGAACTTTACAATTGAACTCAATCCATACGTGATTGCAAAAAATTAGGTGCTATTTAAAACAAATCGTAATGGATTTTTGATTTATCCGCAAATCTGTAAGGTTTTTGATGAGTTCCGATTCTAAGGATGAAATTTATGTTTAATTTTGTGGCTTAATTTTTTGGAAGGACTCATGGTGGAAACTGCACGTAAATATGTGTTCGATTTTGATAGCACGCTCACACGGGTTGAGGCTTTGGATGTTTTGGCAGAAATGACGTTGCAAAACAATCCCAAAAGGGATGAGATTGTAGCGGAGATACAGCGAATAACCAATTTGGGGATCGATGGGGACATTTCCTTTACAGAATCCTTGGAACAAAGAATCCGGTTGTTGAATGCCAACAAAAGTGATTTGGATGACTTGGTGGTGGAGCTGCGTCAAAAAATTTCGAAATCAATCGCATCGAACAAGGAATTCTTTCACGAGTTTTCCGACCACATCTACGTAATTTCCTGTGGCTTCAAGGAATTTATAGATCCTATTGTTAAAGAGTACAACATTCCATCCGAACGGGTGTATGCAAACACCTTTACATTTGATGATGCCGGAAATATCATCGGCTTTGATGAAACCAATGTTTTGGCCGCCCATAACGGTAAAATAGAATGTTTAAAAAACTTGGACTTGGAAGGCGAGGTCCAGGTTATTGGCGATGGCTATAGCGATTACGTAATGCGCGAGGCCGGTATTGCCCATAAGTTTTTCGCCTATACCGAAAATGTGCACCGTGAAAAAGCAACGAATAATGCCGACCACGTAGCACCTAACCTAGATGAATTTTTATTTGTGAACGATTTGCCAAGAAACTTATCATACCCCAAGAACAGAATTAAGATCCTATTACTGGAAAATGTACACCCTGCAGCTTTCGAAAATCTATCCGAAGAAGGTTTTTCGGTAGAGCTGATCAAAACCAGCCTTTCCGAGGAAGACCTTATCGAACGTATTAAAGGTGTGCATGTTTTGGGTATTAGGTCCAAGACCCAAGTAACCCAAAAAGTACTGGATGCGGCCGATAAATTGTTGGTGGTCGGTGCATTTTGCATCGGTACCACGCAGATAGATTTGGATTACAGTAAAAGGAGGGGTGTGGTTGTGTTCAATGCCCCATACAGTAATACCCGTTCCGTAGTGGAACTTGCCATTGGACAGACCATTATGTTAATGCGGAGCATTTTTCCACGTAGTACCGAAATTCACAACGGCGAGTGGAACAAAACAGCCATTGGGTCACAAGAAGTACGAGGTAAGAACCTTGGTATTGTAGGTTACGGTAACATAGGTAAACAAATGTCCGTTTTGGCCGAAGCCATGGGCATGAAGGTGTATTATTACGATGTTAACGACCAACTGGCACTCGGTAACGCTGTAAAATGTGACACTTTGGAGGATTTGTTGTCCGTTTCTGATGTAGTTACACTTCATGTGGATGATAACAAGGCCAATAGGAACTTTATCGGCGAACGTGAAATCAACCAAATGAAAGATGGTGCCAAACTTATCAATCTTTCCAGAGGTTTTGTAGTGGATATTGATGCACTGGCAAGTGCCCTAAAGAACGGAAAACTAGGTGGCGCAGCTATAGATGTGTACCCGTCCGAACCACGCAGCAACGGAGCGTTTGAAACACCTTTGCAAGGCTTGTCCAACGTTATTCTTACGCCACATATTGGGGGAAGCACAGAGGAAGCGCAAAGAGACATTGCCGATTTTGTGCCGAACAAGATTATGGATTACATCAATTCGGGAAACACGGTGGACGCTGTTAATTTTCCGAATATTAGATTGCCCAAACAAAACAAGGCACACCGATTTTTGCACATTCACCGCAATGTTCCAGGCATTATGGCCAAAATCAACGAAATATTGGCTCAATACGGTCTCAATATTTCCGGTCAATACCTTTCCACTGACAGCGATGTGGGATATGTAATCACCGATTTGGACAAGGAATACGATAAAGATGTGATCAAAGCGCTCAAGAAAATTGAGAACACCATTAAATTTAGGGTGCTTTATTAACAGAAGGTAGACCGCTGCGCCTCAATAAACAGGAACAATGACAGTTTTGGTCTTGGCTCCTGTCTCTTGCCTCCAATTATCTCATTGGTGATGATAGGGTTCGTTCCGAAGAATGGTGAATCCCCTATAAATTTGTTCCACAATAAATAACCGTACCATTTGGTGGGAAAATGTCATTTTGGACAAACTTATTTTGCCTGAACTTTTCGCATAAACAGCATCACTAAAGCCATAAGGGCCACCAATGGCCAGCACAAGATTTTTAATGCCGCTGTTCATCTTTTTTTGCAAGAACTGGGCAAAATCCAGTGAGGAGTATTGTTTTCCTTTTTCGTCAAGCAAGATTAGGGTGTCCGTTGGTTGCAGTTGTGCCAAGATGAGTTCGCCCTCTTTTTCCTTTTGTTGGGCTTCGGAAAGATTTTTTCTGTTTTTTATATCAGGAATTATGTCCATTTGAAACTTGATATAATGTTTCAGCCGCTTCTCATAAACGTCTATAAGTTCTTCAAGTTCAGACTTGTCGGTTTTTCCAATGGCAATCAATGTAATCTGCATGCCCAAAAATAAACGTTTCAGCTTAAATTAAGCATGCCAAAGGCATGGACAACGAACAATGTTTTTACTATTTTCGTTAAAACCACAATTGGATGATTTCCGAAGAACAATTTCAAAACGAACTGGATTTGATCATTGCCAACGCCGTTAGGGAAGATGTAGGTGATGGCGACCACAGTTCCCTGGCATGTATTCCCGCATCTACCCAAGGCAAAGCAAAACTTTTGGTAAAGGACGAAGGGGTTATCGCTGGCGTAGCATTTGCCAAACAAGTTTTTAGCTATGTTGACCCCAAACTTAAGATGGAGGTTTTGGTTAAAGATGGCGCACCGGTAAAATACGGGGATATTGTTTTTTATGTTGAGGGCAGTTCCCAAAGTATTTTAAAAGCAGAGCGACTTGTGCTCAATGCCATGCAACGTATGAGCGCGATTGCGACTAAAACCAAGAGTTTTGTTTTACTATTGGATGGAACCAATACCAAAATTTTGGATACCAGAAAAACAACACCAGGCATAAGAGCCCTTGAAAAATGGGCTGTAAAGATTGGTGGGGGAGAAAACCATAGGTTTGCCCTCTACGACATGATCATGCTCAAGGACAACCATATCGATTTTGCAGGCGGAATTACCAACGCCATCCAAAAAACGCAGGATTATTTAAAAGAAAAAGGGAAGGATTTGAAGATTATTGTTGAAGCCAGAAATTTGGATGAGGTGGACGAGATATTGAAATCCGAGGGCGTGTACCGCATCCTTTTGGATAATTTTGATTACGAACAAACCCACGAAGCTGTGCAACGAATTGGGGAGAAGTGCCTAACCGAATCTTCGGGCGGTATCACCGAGGACACCATACGCAAATATGCCGAATGTGGCGTGGACTACATATCGTCAGGAGCGCTTACCCATTCTGTTTACAATATGGATTTAAGTTTAAAAGCCGTTTAAATGTCCAAAGCCATAGAGGAGAAATTGGAGAAAATACCCGTAATCAATTGGCTGGTGCGCTTATTGAAAAAAATAAAGCTAAAAGCCTTTGAAGGGCTCTCTCTTTATGATTTGATTGAAATGTATTTGGTGGGAATCGTGAAAGGCGCACTTTCCACAAGGGCAAGCTCCATTGCTTTCAGTATTTTTTTAGCGCTGTTTCCCCTGCTTATCTTTTTGGTGACCCTTATACCCTTTATCATCCCCTACGTAAGTGTGGGCAATGCCAATTTTGACACCCAGTTTCTCAACTTTTTGGAATCCTTTTTGCCTTCTGCCACCAGTGAATATTTTAGTGAAATTTATCAGCAGATAAAAGACCAAAAACAAGGGGGATTGCTCTCTTCGGCCTTTTTGTTGTCCATATTTTTGGTGGCCAATGGCGTAAATGCCATTTTTGGAGGGTTTGAATACTCGTACCACGTAGAGCTCACCCGTAATTTCTTTCGTCAATATGCCTATGCCCTTATGGTGGGCGTCATTCTCTCCATCTTATTGATATTGGGAGCGGTAGCCTTTGTGTACTTTGAGTTTTACATTGTGGAAAACGCAAGTGAATTTTTTGGTAGGACATTGGGAACCGATATTGAAAAAGGGGATGCATTGGGCATCCAAATAGCAAAACTGCTGTTCTTTTTATGCATCTCGTATCTTGCAACGGCCATACTTTACTATTTTGGCACCGCAGAAGGAAGGCAAGCTCGTTTTTTTTCAGCGGGAGCATTGCTTACGACCCTTTTGTTTTTACTGACCTCATATCTTTTCGGCATTTATGTTGAGAAGTTCGCTCGTTACAACGAACTTTATGGAGCACTGGGAGGATTATTGATTTTAATGGTGTTTATATGGTTAAATTCCAATATCTTATTATTAGGTTTTGAATTGAATGCCACACTTAATTCCTTAAAAAAAAGACATGAAAAACAGCAAAACGAGCAATAAATGGATGTATCTGATATGTTTTCTGTTTTGTCAGATAACTTGGTCCCAAACCGTTTTTGGAAAGTGGAAAACCATTGATGACCGCAATGGAATCACCAAGGCCATTATTGAGATATATAAAGAAGACGGGTTAATGCATGCCAAGGTTGTTGAAATTTTGGAAGAAGGAAAAAAAGGTGCTTTGTGTACCAAATGCGAAGGAGAGCGAAAAAACAAACCTATCCTTGGAATGAAAATCATGGAAGATTTTGAGAAAAACAACAAAGGTATTTATAAGGGCGATAAGTTGTTTGATCCCGAACAGGCAATGACCTTTAAAGGAAGGGTCTGGTTGGATGATGACAACAAAAACCGATTAAAAGTTAGAGGCTATCTGGCATTTTTGTACAGGACCCAAACATGGCACAGGGTACTAGAGAATTAACGTATGGATTATTTTTTGGATGTTGTTCTTCCCATTCCTCTGGAAAAACTCTTTACCTATAAAATTTCGCAAGCAGAAGCGGATTTTATACAGGAAGGAATGCGGGTAGCCGTTCCTTTTGGCAAATCCAAGATTTATACCGCCCTGGCCTATCGCGTACATCAAAATGCACCTGAAGCCTATCAACCCAAAGAAATTTACCAAATTCTTGATGAACAACCCGTAGTCACCCAAATACAATTAAAACATTGGGGATGGGTAGCAAAATATTACATGTGTACCCTGGGCGAAGTCATTAGAAGTGCCCTGCCCAGTGCTTTTATGTTGGAAAGTGAAACACTCATTTTGCCCAACAAAAATTCGGATGTAGATGAAAGGGAATTAACGGATGATGAATTTTTGGTATTCGAAGCACTTCAGCATCAAACCGCTTTAAAAATTTCCGAGGTCAGCGATATTGTGGATAAAAAAAATGTGATGAAGCTGATAAACACCTTGGTTCACAAAGGCGTTATACTTCAGAAAGAAGAATTGTACGAGCAGTACAAGCCAAAATTGGTGCGTTACGTTAAGCTTTCGGAACAATACGAGGATGAAAAACAACTGGCCGAACTTTTGAACGAGCTTGTAAGAGCACCCAAACAGAGTCAAGTAGTGCTGTCCTTGTTTCAGTTGAAAGCCAAAAGTATCAAACCCATCCCCATTTCAGAACTGGAAAAGGAAAGTGGTGGCTCCCGAGCCGTGATTAAGGCTCTTATTGATAAAAATATCCTTGAAGAATACCATATTAGAAAAGACAGGGTACAGTTTGAGGAAAGGTCCGAAGAATCCAAACATATTACCTTGAATGAATACCAAGAAAAAGCTCTGGAGGACATCAACAAAGGTTTTGATGAAGAAAAACCGGTACTGTTGCACGGGGTAACTTCTTCGGGAAAAACGGAAGTCTACGTAAAACTGATTCAAAAATGTCTGGAAAACGGTCAACAGGCCCTTTATCTATTGCCAGAGATTGCCTTAACGTCCCAATTGATCAATAGGCTGAGGCATTATTTTGGACATCAAGTATCCGTATACCACTCCAAATATAGCATTCACGAAAGGGTAGAGGTGTGGAACAACGTTTTAAAAAATACAGAAAAAGCCCAGATTGTACTTGGTGCACGGTCATCGCTATTTCTGCCTTTTACCAATTTGGGATTGGTGGTAGTGGACGAGGAGCACGAAAGCTCCTTTAAGCAGTTTGACCCTGCTCCACGTTACCATGCACGCGACGCGGCCGTGGTTTTGGCAGCACTTCACAAAGCAAAGATTGTTCTGGGGTCTGCCACTCCAAGTATTGAAAGTATGTACAACGCCAGAATTAAAAAATACGGCTATGCTTCCATTTTGAAAAGATTTGGTGATGTGTTGATGCCCGATATTAATCTGGTGGACATAAAAGAAGCTATCCGAAAGCGTAGAATGAAAGGGCATTTTTCCGAAATTCTCATCAAGGCCATTACGGAGGCGCTTGATGAAGGGGAACAAATCATTCTTTTTCAAAATAGGAGAGGATTTGCCCCTGTGGTGGAATGCACCACTTGTGGGCACGTGGCCCAATGCCCCAATTGTGATGTGAGTTTAACGTACCATCAGCACAGAAATCAGCTTCGATGCCACTATTGTGGTTATCACATGGCTTTACAACAGGCTTGTTTGGCCTGCGGCAGTCCAACTTTGGATAATAAGGGTTTTGGTACGGAACAGATCCAGCAAGAGTTGGGACGGTTGTTTCCAAATGTTTCTGTAGGTCGAATGGATTTGGATACCACGCGCGGAAAATATGCTTATGAAAAAATCATTTCATCTTTTGAAAACCAAGAGATGGATATTTTGGTGGGAACCCAAATGGTGACCAAGGGGCTAGATTTTAGGAATGTGAGTCTAGTAGGCATTATGAGTGCAGATTCCATGCTCAATTTTCCCGATTTCCGTGCCCATGAACGGAGTTTTCAAATGCTGACGCAGGTAGCGGGTAGGGCAGGGCGTACCAAAAAAAGGGGAAAGGTACTTATTCAGACCTATAATCCATACCATCAAATTTTACAGCAGGTAACCACGAACAATTATGATGGAATGTTCAAAGAGCAGTTTTACGAAAGGGAACAATTTAAGTATCCACCTTTGGTGCGTCTCATTAAAATCACTTTAAAGGATAAGGATTTCAATAAACTGAACGAAGCAGCTGAATGGATGGCGGGTTCGCTGCGAAATGTACTTGGGGTGCAAATTCTTGGCCCCGAATATCCGCCTGTGGCGAGAATAAGAAGGGATTACCTCAAAAATATAATGATTAAAATACCTCAAAAACAGTCATTGGCCCAAACAAAAAATAGCATTAAAAGAATTGAAAAATCTTTTAATGCTATTTCCAAGTATAAAAGTGTACGGTTGGTCTACAACGTGGACCACATATAATTATACATTGGCCAGCGCTTCGGCTAGTTCTGTTTTCTTGTTTCTGCTCAATGGAATCTGTCTGCCCCCTACTTCAACATTTTTGCTGTTGAATTTTTCAATCTTCTCCAGATTCACAATACTAAGATTTATGGATACGTAGAAATTTTTCGGCAGGCAATTGCTTTTCAAAAGATTTCATAGTGGAAAGGATTACGATATTGGCTTCATCTGTTACCAATTTAATGTAATCGCCCAATGCTTCGATCCATTTGATGTCGTTTAATATAACCTTACGTTTTTTAAGGTTGCTCTTTACAAAGATGTGCTCTTCGTCCTCATCCACCCGGTTCATTTGCTCGTATTTGGCAACGGCTCTTTTTACTGAGGCTTCAAAACGTGCCAAGGTGATGGGTTTGTGAAGATAATCGGTTACGTCGTAGTCAAAAGCTTTAAGTGCATAATCAGGTTTCCCTGTAATCAGAATAACCTGTGGTGGGTTCTCTAGGGCCTCTAAAAGGTCAAAACCGTTAATGATCGGCATTTCAACATCTAAAAAGATAAGGTCGATTTCGTGGTTTTTAAGGCCATTTTTGGCTTCAATGGCGTTGCTGTACTCAGCAACCAAAGCAAGGTGTGGATGATTGTTGACCAACTTTGCAACGGCCATGCGCTGCATCGAGGAATCGTCTACAATTATACTTTTTAATTTCATAGAATGGGGTGATTTGTAGGGTTTTAAATCATCGGCAAATTACATAAAAAAGCTGCTCACCTACAACAAAAGATGTAAACATGGTCTATTTTGTTGTGTAAATTGCCATATATGTTATTTAGGCTTATTAGGTTTTTTAATGTTGATAACTCTTGTACTTAAACGAAGTTTTTCTACTTTTCTTGCAGGGGGAAAGAAATATTGTTAATTTTGCGCTCCTTTAAAAATATATTATAATGAACCATTACGAAACTGTTTTCATTTTGAATCCCGTTCTGTCTGAAACACAGATAGAGGAAACAGTCAAGAAATTTGAGGATTTCTTGATTAAGAATGGTGCCAAAATGGTCTCCAAAGAAGATTGGGGACTTAAAAAGTTGGCCTATCCCATTCAGCACAAGAAAAGTGGATTTTACCACTTGTTCGAATTCCAAGCTTCAGGTGAGGCCATAGGCCCTTACGAGCTTGAGTTTAGAAGAGATGAGCGCGTTATGCGTTTTTTGACCGTTAAATTGGACAAGCACGCAATTGCTTGGGCGGAAAAGAGAAGAAACAAACTAAAAGCAAAGGCATAAGGGTATGGCATCTATTGAGCAACAAGCAAAATCAAAAAAAGACGGGGAAATCAGATATTTGACCCCGCTTAACATTGAGACCAGCAAGCAAAAGAAGTATTGTAGGTTCAAAAAATCCGGTATCAAGTACATTGATTATAAAGACCCTGATTTTTTGATGAAGTTGGTGAACGAGCAAGGTAAATTGCTTCCAAGAAGACTAACCGGTACTTCCTTGAAATACCAAAGAAAAGTGGCGCAGGCCGTAAAACGTGCCCGTCACCTAGCGTTAATGCCGTATGTTGGCGATATGTTGAAATAAAAAACACCAGAGAATGGAACTTATTCTAAAAGAAGATGTACAGGATTTGGGATTTAAGGATGATATCGTTACCGTAAAGAACGGTTACGGCAGAAACTTTCTTATCCCACAAGGTTTGGCCGATTTGGCTACGCCTTCTGCCAAAAAAGTTTTGGCGGAGAACCTTAAGCAAAGAGCTCACAAGGAGAAAAAGGTTATTGATGAGGCCACTAAGATTGCCGATGCGTTAAAGCAATTGGAAATCAAAATTGCTGCTAAAGTTGGAGCCGGAGATAAATTGTTCGGGTCTGTAACAAACATCGACCTTGCTGCTGCCTTGGATAAAGAAGGACACCAAATCGATAGAAAATTCATCAATATTAAAGGTGGAGCTATCAAAAGAGTTGGTCCTTACGAAGCAATTATCAGACTACACAGGGAAGTTATTGTAGAATTCCCATTTGAAGTGGTTGCTGAAGCAAAGTAAACTTCAAACCTTATAATTTAAAAAAGCCCTCCGATTTTTTCGGAGGGCTTTTTTTTTTCAATTAAATTCTATTGCGGTTGTTCTGATAACATTGTTCTCAAACGACCTTGTAATTCAGTATCACTTTGTAATGCCATTGCTATATTCTGGTAACGTTCTATGCTCATACCTTCATTGCTGATAATCTCTTCGATTTGTTTGGTAAAACCGACTTGCATCTGTTGTATTTCGTTCATTAGCTTTCCAAAGCGTTCTTTTTCCTCATCACTGGCATCGACCGTTTTTTCTGGAGACGCAGAAGCTTGATAAAGTTCATTGAACCTATTGGCCTCAAAACCACTTTCCTCAACTGTTTTCATTACTTTCTGTTGTGCTTCCATATTCACTTTTTGAATGCCTTGGAAGGCCGAAGCAATTTTACCCAGTTCAGCATCGGTGACCTCCACCTGTTCTTGCGCGTTCACATGCGAGAAAGCACATGCACCTATGGCCGCTATGCAAACCACTAAAGTTTTAAATGATTTCAAAAATCTCATTCTGTACGTGTTTTATTTAATAATGTTAGTTTCCGAAACTACAATAAATAAAAGGGCTTGCCAAAAATCACTGGGATTATGGGTGTTAATCTAAACTTAAAGAAATTGTAATGAATTCAAGGATTCGACGGTTTTCTTGAGTCAAAAACACGGTGGTTTTCCCTAGCCTTTTATATTTTTGCAGCATGAAATATAGACGATTGACCAAGGAGCAACTTGAGGAATTACATCCCGAATTTATTAACTTTCTCGCGACCCAATCCATCACCGCTGATGAGTGGGATAACTTAAAAAAGGAAAAACCAGAGGTTGCCGAGGAGGAAATAGACGTTTTTAGCGATTTGATTTGGGAAGGGGTGTTGAGCAAAGTGGAATATTTGGAGAACATTTCCGAACGGCACATGCATTTGTTCCACTTAACGGATAAAGAAATGAAGCTCCTTTCTGTTAAGGTCATGAATCCGGAGATTGATTTAAGAACGGAGATCGGCTTTGGTTGGTTCAAGCGCAACTATCAATCCGATTTTGTGGAATACCTTACAGCTTCCAAGGCTTACGGAGAGGATAAAAATGTGGATAAGTTCGAATTGATCAAACAAGGAGCCGTTATCACCAAAGGGGAACTGTACCAATGGTTTGAGCAGATAATGGAATGATCATCAATTTTCAAGACCAAGTTCAAGAATCAAGCCCAAAGTTTGTGGTCATTCGTGCCATTCGTGTTAAGCATGGGATACATGAAAATAGCAAATAGAAAATAAACGCACATGATTAGTGCCAACAGCATACTGACTACGGGGTTATTTTGTTGCTAGGTTATTGGAATTTGGGATTTGGTGCCTGAAACCTTTGACTGCTCAATGCTTCCTATTTACTGAGTTCTTCAACCTAAAACGTATATTTGCACGAGAATTTTACACCACATGGCAAAGAAACCATCCATACCCAAAGGAACCCGAGATTTTTCACCTGCAGAGGTGTCCAAGCGTAACTATATCATCCAAACCATAAAAAAACATTTTGAAACTTATGGTTTTCAGCCGATTGAGACTCCTTCTTTCGAAAATTCGGAAACCCTGATGGGTAAATATGGGGATGAAGGCGACCGTTTGATATTTAAAATATTGAATTCGGGAGACTTTATTTCCAAAGTGGATGATGTAACCTATAGTTCCAAGAATTCAGCCTCATTGACGCCCAAGATTTCCGAAAAAGCCCTGCGCTACGATCTTACCGTGCCCTTTGCCCGCTATGTGGTTATGCGCCAGAATGAAATTGATTTTCCGTTCAAGCGGTATCAAATTCAGCCTGTGTGGCGTGCAGACCGTCCGCAAAAAGGGCGTTTCCGTGAGTTTTACCAATGTGATGCCGATGTGGTTGGCGCCAATTCCTTACTTCAAGAAGTGGAATTTGTACAACTCTATGATGCCGTTTTCACCGATTTGGGACTGAAAGGTGTCACCATCAAAATCAACAACCGAAAAATACTTTCTGGGATTGCGGAAGTCATCGGAGCCAAACATTTATTGGTAGATTTTACTGTGGCCTTGGATAAGTTGGATAAAATAGGAGAGGAGAAAGTTAAAGCAGAGATGATGGAAAAAGGCATTTCCGAAGCTGCTATTGCCAAAGCACAGCCTTTGTTCGATATCAAGGGAACCGCTTCCGAACAATTGGAAAAACTAAAAACCATCCTAGCAGATTCTGAAGTAGGAATGCTGGGTGTCTTAGAATTGGAAGAGATTATTTCAACCGTGGAAATGGTTGGGTTGCAGTCGGCCAGTTTGCAGCTGGATGTTATGCTGGCCCGCGGGCTCAATTATTACACTGGTGCCATTTTTGAGGTGGCAGCGCCCGAAGGCGTAAAAATGGGTTCCATTGGTGGAGGTGGACGTTATGATGACCTTACGGGCATTTTTGGACTGAAAGATGTGAGCGGTGTGGGTATTTCCTTCGGATTGGACCGTATTTACCTGGTTTTGGAAGAATTGAATCTTTTCCCAGATAGCTTGGATATTTCTTTGGACGTACTTTGCCTCAATTTTGGAAAAAAAGAGGGATTGGCAGCCTTAAAATTGGTATCTGGTCTGCGTAAGCAAGGACTAAGAGCCGATTTATACCCAACGGATGCCAAGGTACAGAAGCAGTTTAAGTATGCTGATAAAAGGGGAGTTCCCTACGTGATACTTTTGGGAGACCAAGAATTGACCAATGATAAATTTGTGGTCAAGAACATGAAGACAGGCGACCAAAACGACTACGCTCTGGATTCGCTCGAAGAATTTGCGAAAAAAATCAAGTCCTTCGTTTGATTTCCTTGATGATGGTTTTGTAATAGGTAGGGCCGTGGGGAACGTATTTTCCAGTAGTGGCCAAGCCCCAAGTTTCTTCGGCAAATTTAAAAAGAGGCACCAAGGCCAAATCTTCAACCTCGCTTTCCTGTTTGGTAAGTTGGCTCAACGGGACGTTTAGCTTGCACAAAAAAATGTGATGCAGCTCTGCATCTATAAAATCTTCGGAAATTTTGTGCACGGCCTTAAAAGTACCAAGGGATTCCAATTCGGTTTCTGAAACCTGAATACCTATTTCCTCTTCAACTTCCCTGATAGCTGCTGAAATGATTTTTTCCCCCGCAGCCACGTGCCCGGCAACCGAAACATCCCAATGTAGGGAATGGGTAGCTTTGTTTTTGCCTCGTTGTTGAATCAGTACACGACCATCGGGTGTGTACAGCCAAACATGAACAGTGGGATGTAGTAAACCTTTGCGGTGTGCTTCAGATTTTAAACAGGATTCCCCTGTTGGTTTTCCTCGTTCGTCCAAAATGTCAACACGCTCATCCATATTACATAAAGATAAGAAATTGTCACATGGAGCGGAGTCGAGATGGAATATAATTTCTTGAAACCGGTTTTATGTTTCTCTTTGTCATCCTCTTACAAACATAGGATGACAGGTCAAACATAGGATGACAGGTGCTAGTGTTATTCCTGCGTCCCGTTCTTCAACGGGATAAACAGGCAGGAATCCATTCGTTGTAAGCCCCTGAAACTATCCCGATAGTTATCGGGACAAGGTGACGGATTCTTCGTGCTCCCTTTGACTCCGTTCAAAACAGCTCGGAATGAGCATCAATCCAAAACAAAAAAGCATCGCAGCCTATATTCGGATTACGATGCTTTAAGATTTTTGTGTCATTTGAAATTATCGATTGAGAAATCTAAGCGTGAGATTTCTCACATCCGTTCGAAATGACAAGTTTAATCAAAATAGCTGAAGGTTTCTCCCGCTTTAATGTTCAGCAAGGTTTCGTAAATCAAACGGATAACGTTCTCCACATCATCCTTGTGGACCGTTTCTACCGTAGTGTGCATGTAGCGTAACGGCAACGATATCAAAGCAGAGGCGACACCACCATTGCTATAGGCAAAAGCATCGGTGTCCGTACCTGTATATCGGGACGAAGCGTTGCGCTGGAATGGAATTTTGTTGGATTCCGCAGTTTCAATAATGCGCTCCCGCAATTTGTTCTGTACTGCAGGTGCGTACGAGATAACGGGACCGTCGCCAATCTTGGTCTCACCCTCCGTCTTTTTATTGATCATGGGAGTAGTGGTATCGTGGCAAACATCCGTTACAATGGCCACATTGGGCTTAATGGTCTGTGTGATCATTTCTGCACCTCGAAGTCCAATCTCTTCCTGCACCGAATTGGTGATGTACAATCCAAAAGGAAGCTCTTTTTTGTTCTTTTTGAGCAAACGGGCCACTTCGGCAATCATAAAACCGCCCATACGGTTGTCCAAAGCCCTACAAACAAACTTGTCCTTGTTCAGAATCTGGAAATTGTCGGGGTAAGTGATTACACATCCTACGTGAACGCCCATTTTTTCCACTTCCTCTTTATCCTTGGCACCGACATCTATAAAAATGTTGTCCAATTTCGGTGGTTCTTCCTTGGCCTTGTCCCTTGTGTGGATGGCCGGCCATCCGAAAACACCTTTTACAATACCATTTTTGGTATGGATGTTTACCCATTTAGATGGAGCAATTTGATGATCGCTTCCTCCATTTCGGATAACGTAAAGAAGACCTTCATCGGTGATATAGTTAACGTACCAAGAAATTTCATCGGAATGCCCCTCGATAACAACCTTGTATTTGGCATCTGGATTTATAACGGCTACTGCAGTTCCGTAGGTGTCAGTAATAAATTCGTCCACATAAGGTTTTACGTAGTCCATCCAAATTTTCTGCCCTTCCCACTCGTAACCTGTCGGGGATGGATTGTTCAAGTATTTTTCTAAAAATTCAAGGGATTTTTCGTTGATAATCTTCTCTTTTGCCATGTATCTGATTTAGTACGCAAACATAAGAATATTCACTTTTATTTAATAGCCAAATCACACCTTTATACTTACTTTTGGCAAGACTATTGCGAAAGAAATGTTATGCTGCGTAACTGTTTTCTTGTTGTTTTTCTGGCAATTAACGCCCTTGGGTTAGCTCAGGAACCGCAAAAGGATTCGTTGATGAACCCCAAGGATTCCATTGCCAACGATTCCATTGAGGATTATTATGTCCGGTTTGAGGGTGACTCCATTTTGATGAGCTCCATTGAACTTGACGAAGTCTACATTTTTGGAAAACTGGAGTTCACGAACCGTAATGATAAACTTCGCTATTACATTCTACGACGAAAAACCTTGAAGGTGTACCCTTACGCCAAGTTGGCCGCAGAACGATTGGTAGAGCTCAACGATAGCTTACAACTCATAAAAAAGCGTAGACATCAAAGGCGTTATACCCGAAAAGTGCAAAAGTATATTGAAGGGGAGTTTTCCGAAGAGTTAAAAAAACTGACCCGTACCGAAGGACAGATTTTGGTAAAACTGATTCATCGTCAAACAGGAACAACAGCCTTTGATTTGGTAAAGGAACTCCGTAGCGGTTGGCGGGCATTTTGGTACAACACCACGGCAAGTTTGTTCAAGATCAGTTTAAAGGAAGAGTTCCAGCCCGAAGAAATTCATGAGGATTATTTAATAGAGGACATTCTGCAACGTGCTTTTGCAGCGAGCAGGTTGGAACGACAAGAATCGGTCTTGGATTATGATTATGCCCAACTCACCAATAAATGGAAAAGCAGACCGCCCAGCACGGGCAACTAGTTTTTGGGTTTCTTACCGAAAATGGCCTCCATTACAATGCTTACTGAACGAAAACCTAAATAAATTGCCAAAGCAGCACAAATAAACCCTAATATCAACACAGGCCAATAAAAGGGGTGCCCTTCATTTTTAAAGGCTTCGTAGATTAAAAATGGCCCCATAAACATGGCAAGCACGGTGTAGCCAAACGATTTTATTCCTTTTACCAGAAGTTCCTTGTTAGTTCGCCTCATGGGGCCAAAGTAGGAATATTAGCTTATATTTAGAGCAAATAGCGCCAAAAATTGACCATGGAAATACTAGTTCTTGGAGTTGTCGTCCTCTTCATTATTATTGCTACCGTAAAATTTAAGATGCATCCCGTTTTCTCCCTGACCATTGCTGCTGTGGCTTCTGGTTTTTTGTTGGGGATAACACCCAAAAACATCATGTCCAATATGGCCGAGGGTTTTGGAAAAACCCTTTCGGGTATTGGGTTGGTCATCGCTTTTGGAACGGTAATCGGAGTTTATCTCGAAAAAACTGGGAGCACACAAGTTCTTGCCAACAGCATCTTAAAAGTGATTGGCTTAAAACGTTCCCCATTGGCGATGAATTTGGCTGGATTTGTAATTTCCATTCCGGTGTATTGCGATTCGGGCTACATTATTCTTTCTTCATTAAATAAAGCCATCAGCAAAAAAACGGGCATCCCAGCCTTGGTTTTTGCCATTGCATTGGCCACAGGTTTGTATTCTGCCCATGTTTTTGTACCACCAACACCCGGACCGTTGGCAGCGGCAGCCATTTTAGATGCCGATTTGGGCATGGTGCTCATCTTTGGGCTGTTGGTTGCGATACCCGTTTCCGTTTCAGGCTATTTTTGGGCACGGTTCATAGGTAGATCTTTAAAGGAAGATGAAACTGCCCATTTATATGAAGAAAAAGAAGCAATTCAATCTACGGTAAAACCATTTCAAGCTTTTCTTCCGTTGCTCGTTCCCATAATTCTGATTGCCATGAAATCCATCGTGGATTATCCGACGCACCCTTTGGGAGAAGGCTGGTTGTTCCGTGTTTTTGATTTTTTTGGTAATCCTGTCATCGCATTGTTGATCGGTGTTTTCTTTGCTTTTGCCTTGAGCAGAAATGTTCCGTCCGAAGAAAAAAAAGAGTGGGTGCCCGAAGCTTTTAAGCAGGCAGGTGCCATTGTGCTCATAACTGGTACAGGAGGGGCCTTTGGAGCCATTCTCCGTACCATGGATATTGCTTCAATCATCAATCTGGAATCCAGTACAGGTATTGGTGGACTTTTGATTGCTTTTGTGATTGCAGCCGTGCTTAAAACCGCTCAAGGGTCATCAACAGTAGCCATTATTACCACTTCGGCCATTATTGCTCCGCTATTGGAAACTTTTGGACTGGTTTCTATTACAGATAAAGCATTGGCCGTTCTTGCCATTGGGGCTGGGGCCATGACGGTTTCCCACATTAACGACAGCTATTTTTGGGTAGTTTCCCAATTTTCCAACATGAATGTGAAAACTGCTTTGCGGGGTCATACCATGGGCACATTGCTTCAGGGTACAGTAGGTATTTTGATGATTTTGTTGTTGTACTTTGTTGTTTGATGCAAAAAGTAATGCCCAAAGGTCCAAAGGCAGGTAAATTTCAATTTTATCAGGTTGAGCACAGTCGAAACCTATTGATTATCAAAACATTTTAGGTTCTCGACTGCACTCGATCTGACGGACAACAGGCTTTTTATACCTCCTTGAGCATAAAGCAGTTATTGTTTATCCTATTGTACTTAGAATTTTGTTCAAGGTTTCACTGGGTCGCATAGCTTTTGAAGCCATTTCTGGGTTTGGAAGGTAGTAACCTCCAATATCCACAGGGGAACCTTGCGCATCTATCAATTCTTGTGCGATTTTCTCCTCGTTGGCAGACATTGCATCGTACACTTTGCTAAATACAGATTTTAGCTCCGTATCCTTATCTTGTTTGGCCAATTCTTCGGCCCAGTAAAGTGCTAAGTAGAAGTGGCTTCCACGAGTATCCAGTTCGTTTACTTTTCTGGATGGTGATCTGTCTTGGTTCAAGAATTCTTCAGTAGCCTTATCCAATGCATCAGCTAAAACTTGGGCTTTTGTATTGTTGTTCTTTTCTCCAAAGAATTCCAAAGAAACAGCTAGTGCCAAGAACTCCCCAAGGGAATCCCATCTAAGGTGACCTTCTTCCAAGAATTGTTCTACGTGTTTTGGAGCGGAACCACCGGCACCGGTCTCGAACAACCCACCGCCGTTCATCAATGGAACAATGGATAACATTTTTGCACTTGTTCCAACTTCCAAAATAGGGAAGAGGTCGGTCAGGTAGTCCCTCAACACGTTACCGGATACGGAGATGGTATCTTTTCCTTCCTTCATGCGCTTCAAGGTGAACTTGGTAGCTTCGATGGGGGAAAGGATTCTGATGTCCAGTCCATTTGTATCGTGGTCCTTTAGGTAAAGGTTTACTTTTTTGATCAATTCGGCATCGTGTGCCCTGTTTTCATCCAACCAAAAAACGGCTGGAGTATTGGTGGCCCTGGCACGGGATACGGCTAATTTGACCCAATCCTGTACGGGAGCATCCTTTACTTGGCACATTCTCCAAATATCGCCTTCCTCAACAGCGTGTTCAATCAATGTTTCGCCAGCTGTGTTGACTACTTTTACGGTTCCAGCTTTTTCAATTTCGAAAGTTTTGTCGTGTGAACCGTATTCCTCTGCTTTTTGGGCCATTAAACCTACATTGGGTACAGTTCCCATGGTTTTAGGGTCGAAAGCACCGTTTTCTTTACAAAAATCGATAGTGGCTTGATAAACTCCAGAGTAACTACTGTCTGGAATAATGGCCTTGGTATCTTGAAGCTCTCCGTTTTTGTCCCACATTTTACCGGAGTTCCTAATCATGGCAGGCATGGAGGCGTCAATGATCACATCACTTGGTACGTGTAGGTTGGTAATGCCCTTGTCGGAATTTACCATGGCCAAATCGGGTCCGTTTCCTATGCTGGATTTGATGGCGTCTTCAATTTCTCTGTGCTGCTCTTTGGGCAGTTCCCCGATTTTGTCCAACAAAGTCTCTAGGCCATTGTTGGGGTTGATTCCCAATTTTTCAAAAGTATCTCCGTAGTTTTTGAACAATTCAGAAAAATATACTTTCAACGCATGTCCAAAAATAATGGGGTCAGAAACCTTCATCATAGTAGCCTTAAAGTGCAAGGAAAGCAAGATGTTTTTTTCTCTGGCATCGGCGATTTCTTTGGTCAAGAAATCTACCAATGCTTTTTTGCTCATCACCGTGGCATCGATAACCTCACCTTGCAACAGGGAAAGTTTATCTTTAAGCACGGTTGTATTGCCCGCTGTGTCCACTAATTCAATTCGGATATCTTCGGCATGGGCCATGGTCAACGATTTTTCATTGGCCTTAAAGTCACCATGAGACATGGTAGCTACGTGGGTTTTGGAATCCGAAGACCATTCGCCCATGGTATGTGGGTGAGCTTTGGCGTAGTTTTTAACGGCTTTTGGAGCGCGTCTGTCCGAGTTGCCCTCACGAAGCACCGGGTTTACCGCGCTACCTTTTACTTTGTCGTATTTGGCCTTAATGTTTTTTTCTTCGTCCGTTCTGGGCTCATCAGGGTAATCAGGTAGCTTGTACCCTTTTTTTTGTAATTCCTCAATGGCTTCTTTCAACTGGGGGATGGAAGCACTGATGTTGGGCAATTTTATGATGTTGGCCTCAGGAGTTTTGGCCAATTCTCCCAAAATGGACAAATCATCAGGGACTTGTTGTTCCTCGTTCAACAATTCCGGAAACACGGCGGCAATTCTACCGGCCAAAGAAATATCCTTGGTTTCTACGGCAATATTGGCGGTTTCGGTAAAAGATTTTACAATGGGTAAGAATGATAATGTTGCTAAGGCAGGAGCCTCGTCTGTTTTGGTATAATAAAGTTTAGCCATTTATATGTATTTGTTTGAGCGGTTGCAAATATACGATTTATGGGCCGTGAAGCACGAATGGAAGTGGCTAAAAGTGTGTGCTTTTGATAAGAATTTGTGAAAAAAACAAAAGCCATATCATTTTTTTTACAAAAGATATGGCTTTCAGATAGGACTCAAGATTTGTTTGGTGGTACCAAAACTGCAATCTAATTAGATTACATCTTTCGCCCTTTCGACGTTTATACGCTGCTATGTTTTTAATTTTTCAACTAAACTACATTTTGCAAAGCGTGCTGTTGTATTCCTAAATTTTATCAAAATGGAAAATTGCTCTTCCATTCGCACATAAAATTTATTATTTCTTATTGGGTTCTGCCAAAGCACTTCCCAAATCGAAATTCCTTTTGTGATCAGTAGTGTTACCAAATAAAAGGGAATCCACAGTTTTAAAGAACGTCAACTTTAAAAGTTGATATGACCGTGATGGTATCACCATCATATCTTGGACTAAAGTAAAGCGTAACATTAAATTTAGCAACTTTTCAAAGCATTAATAATCAACATGATATAAACTAAGGTTATTAACAATTGTTCATAAAAAAAGCACCCATTTTGGGTGCTTTCTCTTGTTGTATGGGCTTATTGTTATCCCTTAACTTCTTTGATACGGGCCTTTTTACCGGTAAGACCTCTAAAGTAGAAGATTCTAGATCTACGTACTTTACCTTTTTTGTTTACTTCAATTCTTTGCAAAGCCGGCATGTTTACGGGGAAAATTCTTTCCACACCAACGGTACCGGACATTTTACGGATGGTAAAGGTTTCTGTTGCACCGCTCCCTCTGCGTTGTATTACTACACCTTTAAAGAACTGGGTACGTGTTTTTTCACCTTCTTTGATTTCGTAATAAACAGTGATGGTATCACCAGCTGAAAATTTTGGAAATTCTTTTTTTGGAACAAATTCGTCTTCAACAAATTTTACTAAGGATTCCATTTTTGTTTTTTTTAGCGTTTTTTACAAGACCAACTTTCACGGATTTCGTCAGAGGTTGATTTTGAGATTGCAAAAGTAATGCAATATTTATAAATAACAAGTGGTTTTTTTGTTTTTGGACTCCTGATCGCTTTATTTCTCCAAAAGGTCGGGTCTTCTTTGCTGGGTGCGCTCCAAAGCTTGTTGTTCCCGCCATTTTTCAATCTCGGGGAAGTTGCCGCTCAATAGAATTCTAGGCACCTCTTTACCTTTGTAATCCGCCGGGCGTGTGTATACGGGCGGAGCCAATAGATTATCCTGAAACGTATCGGTAAGGGCAGAGGTTTCATCATTCAAAACGCCAGGCAACAATCGAATTACGGCATCGCACAATATGGCGGCCGCAAGTTCACCTCCAGACAACACATAATCTCCAATGGAAATCTCACGGGTAACAAACATATCCCTGACCCGTTGGTCCACACCTTTGTAATGACCACAAAGCACAATAATGTTCTTTTTCATGGAAACCTCATTGGCCATTCCCTGGTTGAGCGTGTTGCCATCTGGCGTCATGTAAATGACTTCGTCGTACTCCCTTTCGGATTTGAGTTGGGAAATGCATTTATCGATGGGTTCTATCATCATCACCATGCCTGCACCGCCTCCAAACTGATAATCATCTATCTGTTTGTAGTTTCCAGAGGCGTAGTCCCTCAGATTGTGAAGATGCACCTCTACCAATCCTTTTTCTATCGCTCTTTTTAAAATGGAGGCTTCAAAAGGGCTTTTTAAAAGCTCGGGAAGCACGGTTATAATGTCGATGCGCATGGACGTTGTTGCTTGACAATTAATTCACCCCAAAAGTAATGAAAGCTATTAATAACTGTTGCATAAAAAAGAAAGGCCTCCGTTTTGGAAGCCTTGATTCTTATTTTTTTTGCTTGTTCAGCTCATCTTGAAGCTGGCGACTGATTTTTTGTTCACGTTCCAGGGCACGTCGCCTATGGTTTTGGTATTCTTCCTCTAAATCGGCAAGGGCGGATTTGGCTTGTTGCGTTAAGAAATTACTATTTCTAAATCGGTAGATAAAGAACAGCAAAAGCAACAACAGTCCGAAAATGATGGACCACAGAATAAAATTATAGGTTCCTTTGCTGATCAGGGCACCAAAAAATGAAATACTGTCCTTTTCTTCGGTAACAGCGTTTAGTTTATTGGTGGTTTCCTGCAATTTACCGTTAAGGTCCTCTATTTCGGCATCGTTGGCCGTAATGGTAGCCGATAAATCTTTGATGGTTTTGTTGGCAGTTTCTATGGAGTCAAAAATGTTCTTCTTGGTTTCATAGAGATCTGACAACTTAACGACTTCATAACGGATACCATTGGCCCGGTAGTTTCCCGACTTTTTTTCCAACTCTTCCAATTGTCCCCTTAGGGTATTGTCTACTTCATCGGTAGATTCCTCCTCCTGGGCATGGATAGCGATGGACGGGATAAGTAAGGCTAAGGCAAATAAAATGCGTAAATACTTCATGTTCAATAATGTTCTCGTATTAAATTTAGATTAAGGGTGGAACGAAATTACATCAATATAGCAAATTTCAAAAAAGAAAACTGCTTCTTTCAACAAATTCGTACCCTACTAATAATACGTATAACGCCTAACTTTCGCTATATATTTTGCCAATCGAACCACTTGATGGGAATATCCATACTCATTATCGTACCAAATATAGAGCACAACATTTTTACCTCCGGGCGAAACAATGGTGGCTTTACTGTCATAAATTGATGGTGCCGTGGTTCCTACAATATCCGAAGAAACCAATTCATTGCTCAAAGCATATTTGATTTGTTCCACCAAATCACCTTCCAGCGCATATTTTTTTATGATGGTATCAATACCCTCTTTGGATGTTTTGTTCTTTACCTCCAAATTAAGAATGGCCAATGAACCATTGGGAACTGGAACCCTGATTGCATTTGAGGTAAGTTTTCCCTTTAATGATGGGAGTGCCTTGGCAACGGCCGAACCGGCCCCTGTTTCGGTAATCACCATGTTGAGGGCTGCTGCACGGCCGCGGCGGTACTTTTTGTGCATGTTATCCACCAAATTTTGGTCGTTTGTATAAGCGTGGATAGTCTCCAAATGCCCTTTTTTGATGCCCAAGGAATCTTCGACCACTTTTAAAATTGGGGTAATGGCATTTGTGGTGCACGATGCGGCTGAATAGATCTTGGTTTTATCGGGGTCAAAGTCGGTATGGTTAACCCCGTGCACAATGTTGGGTACTTCTTTACCGGGTGCGGTAAGCAATACTTTGCTGGCCCCTTTTGATTTTAGGTGTCTGGATAGTTCCTTGTTGTCCCTAAAAGCTCCTGTATTGTCTATGACCAGGGCATTGTAGATTCCATATTTGGTGTAGTCAATATCCTCTGGTCGATTTGCGCTAATGAAATTCACCGTGGTTCCATTGATAACGAGAGCCTGTTTTTCTTCGTCAACATCCACAGTACCGGTAAAAGGGCCGTGTACCGAGTCAGTTTTAAGAAGTGCAGCCCTTTTTTCAAGGACTTCTTTGTTCAATTCACCTCGAATAACAACGGCGCGCAACCTTAGCTGGCTACCACGACCGGTTTTTGCCATAAGCTCTCGCGCCACCAAACGGCCAATGCGCCCAAAACCATAAAGCACTACATCTTTAGGTTTAATGGTCTTGGAAGATTGTGCATCCTTTAGTTTGTCGATAACAAAGGCCTTTACGTTAAGATGGGCACTTTGGTTGGAATGGTACTCGTAGGTCAATTTTCCTATGTCCAGTTTGGCAGGAGGGAGGTTGATGTCGTTTATTGCCCTAAGTATTTCGACAGAGTCAAAAATGGACATGGGTTTTTGAACAAATTCGCCCGCATATTCGTGTAGGTTAATGATGTCACTTACATTTTTGTCTATGATTTGATTTTTGAACAAAACCACCTCAATGGCCTTGTCGTACCAAAGATCGCTGATAATTTTTATGAATTCAGTGGTTGCTTTTCGTCTATCTGCCTGAAAGGCAAGTTCTTTTTCGTAAGATGAAATGTTGCTCATGGATAATGATTGCGGTTGTGAAGTTTATTGTTTTCGGCTAAATTATATATTTCAAACGTTTTCGTAAAACATATTGGGTATAAAAAAAGCGCCTTGTTTAAAGACGCTTTCAAGTGTTTTTTCTGCACTTTTACTGAAGTATCATGTGCTCCTTTTCACCATTTTCATTGATCATGGTGAAGCTGGTTCTGCCGTATCTGGATAATTGGCCAAAACGCTCCTTGGCATCATCAATGTTGTTTATAGGTTCTCCATCCAATTCAATGATTACCTTGTTGATTAAACCATATCTGGAATATGATTCAGGGACATTGGTGATTTTAACACCTTTCGAGACCCCAAAAGTTTTCCTGTCTTTTTTGGACAAGTTCTTAACCGTAAATCCTGTAGCGGGCAAAACAACACTGAGTTGTTTTTTTAGGACCACATTTTTCACAAGACTTTTTCCATCCCTGTTCAATGTAACCTCTACTTTGTCACCTGGTCTTTTGGAGGAAAGGTACCCCGTAAGTTGAGAAAACTTGCTTACTTGGATATTGTCTACCTGCTTTATGATATCGCCTTCCTTCAAACCAGCTTCCTCGGCCCCAGATTCCTCTTCCACACTTGCAATATAAACGCCTTCCAAATCATCTATTCCCATTTCGGTAGCTACCTCTGGATTAAGGTCTCCACCCCTAATGCCCAAAAGTCCTTTTTGAACATTGCCAAACTCCATAATGTCTTCCACCACTTTTTTGGCAATATTGCTGGGTACTGCAAAAGCATACCCGACATAAGAACCAGTTTGTGAAGTAATGGCTGTATTAATACCAATTAGGTCACCGTTAGTATTCACCAAGGCGCCACCACTGTTTCCAGGGTTAACGGCAGCATCGGTTTGTATAAAGGATTGAGCTCTTCGCGGTGACAAGGACCTAGCTTTGGCACTCACAATACCAGCGGTTACTGTAGATGTTAGGTTAAACGGATTGCCAACGGCCAATACCCATTCACCAATTTTAGTATTGTCGGAATCCCCAAATGCCAAATATGGCAGTTCTTCTTCGGCATCAATCTTTAAAAGGGCAATGTCGGAATCGGCATCGGTACCAATAACTTCGGCTTCGTAGGATTTATTATTGTTCAAGGTTACCTCCAATTGGCTGGAATTGGCGATTACATGGTTGTTGGTAACGATATATCCGTCAGGAGAGATAATAACTCCTGAACCAGTTCCCACTTGTGGGGTTTGTTGGCGTTCAAAACCGTAAAAGAAATCTGCTATGCTGGATGGTCCTTTACTAATGGTGAGGTTTTTTACGTGTACCACCGAGTTGACCGTTTTTTCGGCTGCCAAGGTAAAATCAGCTTCGTTGATTCCAGCACCTTTGGCCGAAGTACCCATATTACTGGTGGTAACAAATGGCGTTTCTTGTTCCGAAGTAACAAACTTGTAGTTTTCTTCTTCAAAAAATAATTTGTATGCTCCCAGTGTAATTGCGCCTGCAAATACAGATACTAGCAATAAACTCGCTATCTTCTTCATAATTCTATAATTATTTAACGTTTAGCTGTTTCAAAATTAAAAGTTTTTAATTCTTGATCAGGTCGGTTTAACGCTGTTTTAACTCCAAAAAAAACCTTAAAGAATCCCATATATTTGTTCCTTTGTAGATGCGTATGGAACTTCAGTTTTTTAAATATCAAGGAACGGGAAACGATTTTGTAATTATTGACAATCGTCAGGATGTATTTCCCAAAAACAATACCAAGCTCGTTGCGGAGCTTTGCGACCGAAGATTTGGCATAGGAGCAGATGGGTTGATACTTCTTGAAAATGACAATTTGTCGGATTTTAAGATGGTCTACTTCAATGCCGATGGAGCCGAAAGCAGCATGTGCGGAAACGGAGGACGTTGCTTGGTGGCCTTTGCCCATTATTTGGGGGTAATTGATAAAGAAGCCACTTTTAATGCGGTCGATGGTTTGCACTATGCTACGGTAGAAGGGGACATTGTCAACTTAAAGATGATCGATGTAGCTAAAATCCACGAAAAACAGAACCATAGTTTTTTGGATACAGGTTCCCCGCATCATGTTCAGCTAGTGAAGGAGTTGGGAAAATTTGATGTGCAAAAAGAAGGTAAAAAACTCCGCTATGGTATTTATGGCGAGTCCGGGAGCAATATCAATTTTGTGCAGCAGACCAAAGACAACGGTTTTGATGTAAGAACCTACGAAAGAGGAGTGGAGGGCGAGACTTTTTCCTGCGGCACCGGTGTTACGGCTGTGGCCTTGGCCATGCACCAATCCGGTAAAACCACTGCCAACGAAGTGCACATTCATACCATCGGGGGCGATTTGACGATTGCTTTTGAAAAAAAGGAGGGGAAATACAGCAATATCTTTTTAAAAGGCCCAGCCATACAAGTATTTAAAGGAACCATCGAATGCTCAATCTAAAAGGAGAACAAGTCTATTTGAGGGCTTTGGAGCCCACCGATCTCGATTTTCTGTACAAATTGGAAAACGACACATCGGTTTGGGAGGTGAGCGGAACTCTAAAACCATATTCCAAAAAAGTACTTCAGTTATATTTGGATAATGCCCACAGGGATATTTACGATGTAAAACAATTACGACTTAGCATCAGTAATCATCAAGATGATTGCATAGGTTTGATTGATTTGTTCGATTTTGATCCCAAACATCGCAGAGCAGGTGTTGGAATTGTGATTGTTAAACCCGGGGACAGAAACAAGGGGGCAGGCGCGGAAGCACTGTCACTTTTGTGTGATTATGCCTTTTCCACTTTAGACCTGCATCAATTGTATGCTAATATCTTGGAAGACAACGAAGCAAGTATCCATTTGTTCCAAAAAATGGGTTTTGAAGAAGTTGGCATCAAAAAAGAATGGATCAGAACCAGTAAAGGGTTCAAAAACGAAATAATGTATCAAAAGATCAACTCAAATGAATCTTAAAAAAGTACTTTGGGCAACGGCTATTCTGGGGCTGTTGATCTGCGGTTTTGTAGCCTATCAAATTTATAGTGCCATTTTTAGCCCCAATACACAGTTCAATAATGATGAAGCATTTGTTTACATTGAAACGGATGCATCTTTTACCGATGTAAAAACCTCCTTGGAACCTTTGTTGAAGGATCTATCCACTTTTGAAGCTGTCGCCAAACGTAAAGGATATATTACCAATATTAAGGCTGGAAAATATGCTTTGAAAAAAGGGATGAACAACAACGAGATCATCAATACCCTGCGCAGTGCCAATATCCCTGTGCAAGTGTCTTTTAACAATCAAGAATCCTTGGCCCTGTTGGCGGGCAGGATTTCCGAACAAATTGAAGCGGATAGTCTTTCCTTGCTTCAATCTTTTAATGATTCGAGCTTTTTGGAAGAGACCAAGTTTGACGAAGACACCAAGCTGGCCATGTACATTCCAAACACCTACGAGTTCTTCTGGAATACCGATGCTGAAAGTTTTAGGGATAGAATGCGAACTGAATATAACCGTTTTTGGGACGATGAACGCCTGCAAAAAGCCGAAAATCTAGGTCTTACTCCCAATGAGGTTACTGCTCTGGCTGCCATAGTTCAAAAGGAAACCGCCAAGGTGGATGAACGTCCACGGGTGGCCGGTGTTTATTTGAATCGAATAAGAAGGGGCATGTTACTACAGGCCGACCCCACGGTTATTTATGCCATTAAAAAGGAAACAGGTAACTACGATACCATTATAAAAAGAGTACTTTTCCGTGACTTGGAAATGGATTCACCCTACAACACCTATAAATATGCAGGGGTTCCTCCAGGTCCGATCACCATGCCCGATATTACTTCAATCGACGCTGTTTTGAATCCTGAAAAACATGATTATCTCTATTTTGTAGCCGATGTTTCCAACTTTGGATATCACATGTTTGCCAAGACATTGGCGCAACATAACCGAAATAAAGTACAATACACCCGATGGTTGAATCAACAAAAAGTAATGAGATAAAGTTCTTTATCGTTGATTTTCATCACTTTAACGGATTTTAAGGCTGATTTAAGAAATCTTTATGAGCTTTAGGGTATCCGTTAAGTTAACTCCCCCTATATTTGCCGGCCAATTTGATTTTTGATACGTATATAGTATTGAGATCACAAATATGAACATTATGAAAAGATGGATAGGTTTTATACTGCATCTTGCCATGATCGTAGTTTTGACAAGTTTTGGTTCTTACACCGTAATGAATAAAAAGGATATTGAAATTCCTGAATCATTGAAGGTAACTACCAATTTGGAGTTTTTTGCACCGCAAGGCTCCGTCGCACTTCTTGACGAGGACGAGGTTGCACCACCTCCTTTTCTGGGCAAAGCCTTTAATGGCTTTAAGGAAGCACTCGCTTTTAAAGAATCCCGGGGTAAATATCATAGCGTAAACACATTGGGTTATTTGGGTAAATACCAGTTTGGTAGTAGTACCTTGAATTTGATGGGGGTTTACGATATGGATGAATTTTTGGTCACTCCAGAACTTCAGGAAAAGGCCTTTGAGGCTAATATTGCCCGAAACAAGTGGATTTTGAGAAGAGACATAAAGCGCTTCAACGGAAAAACAATTGGTGGTGTTAAAGTAACGGAATCCGGTATTTTGGCTGCGGCACATTTGGCAGGGGCTGGAAACGTGAAGAAATACCTACGGTCTTATGGACAAAACGATGTAACCGATGCTTACGGAAGTAGTATTTCGCATTACATGAAAAAATTTGCGGGTTACGATATTTCCAATATCAAACAACAAAAAAACGCCAAAGTATAATTGGCAAGGATTGAGTCGTCCTAAAATAGGTTGACAGTTTTTAATAATTAAATCAATCCAGCGAAGCTAGCTTCGCTGGATTTTTTGTTATGTATAAAATTAGGTGTTTTGTATTTAAGACTCAAATGTGGTCTTTTGTTATTATAGGTTTT
>NZ_JBSXNR010000032.1:0-4065 GCF_056857735.1 Flagellimonas sp. L-11 | reverse complement strand
ACCGTACTTAATATAAATAGTAGATTTCCTCTATTCCGTTTCTAAAGCTAATGCAGTAAGTGGAACTGTTGTTTTCAAGGTAAAACTATGCCTAGTCCAACAATATTATTTCTATTGGCTAAGTAACGATTCCGTTTCCTTGCCGCTCGACAGCCTGGCTTCCGTTTAGGGTTCCCTGCAAATATTGTTTAACCTTAAATCCAATGATTATGTATTTAGACAGATTGCAACAGGACGAGGTCTTCGTACCAACTGAGGTAAGACCGTTAAATGAACTGACCCAAATGCCCTCCAGAGAGGGGCTGGAACGCGCCATTATCAGCAATGGCAAAATCGTGAACATCGTGTCCAAGAGTTATGGGCACATCCCAAACCAACATTTTTTCAAAAAGGCGGAACAGATGCTCATCGATACGGTTCTTCGTCATATTTGGGGATCATTAACCGGTTTGGGATAAAATCACTTTTTTACGCAATAGGTCAAAGCAAGCTCTACCATACATTTGTCTTTTAATGCTCTTTATCCGGTTTACGTGGCCTTCTACAGCGCCATTGCTCCAAGGCATTTCAATCGCGTTCTTAACGGCTTTGATATCCCTTGACAGTCCATTGGCAAAAGTGGCCAATCCCGTCATTTTGTATTTTGATCGTTTAATGAATTCGATCCATCGGTAAATGTTGCCACGTCCCGTGGTCAGCATAGTTTTAAAGATCCGCACCAATTTTTGAATTACCCGTAGTTCCGGGATATTATCCAATAAGGTCTGTAGATATCTCCGCTGATCGGGATTCTTGACAACAGTCGGACAGGAACCGATATATTTGGCGAGCTCCCTTGAGCTCAAGGGTTTTATATAGGGAACTCTCTCCTTTTGTATCTGTGCAAAATCAGGTGTGCATATTCCATGTTTTTCCTTTATGATGTTTATATTGTGATAGGCCTGTGTTCTGCTTCCGTTGTATCCCAATTTATAGATTTCGTCCATTATGTCTTTCACCATATATCCCTGAACGTTCAATCGCGCAGCGATGTGTTGGGAAAACAGCCCAATATTGGTCGATCTTGAGCTTGATGGGAGGCAATGATTCCAGCGAGAGGTAGGAATGGACCGTATTGCGGCTTATTCCAAGATCCCTTGCGATCTTTCGTTTGGATATGCCCTTGGCATGCAATTCCTTGACCTTGTTGAAAACATCCTGCCTCCGGTCCGTTCCTTTTAGGTCTGCTCTTTTTTGGATCCTTGATAATGGGCCCGTTGTTTTTTCCTTCGCATAACCGGTAATTTGACCATCGGACTTTTTCAAAAGTTCATTGCTTTTATCCTTAATGAGCTTTTTGATTTTTGGGTCCACACTTTTGAAATACCTGTCCAAGGCATCCGATAGGTTCATTAATAAATGAAATCGGTCCGCGACCTGTTCCGCACTTGGACAGACCTCGTTAATGGCGGAAGAATACGAACTGGCCCTGTCCCTGGTGACAATCTTCACGCCAGGATATTTTGACAACCACTTTTTTAGCTCTTTGCCCTCCCTCGAAGGTAAAATATCAATGGGCCTTGACGTCTCCATATCTATGAGAACGGTTCCATAACTTATCCCTTTTCGATATGCAAAATCATCAACGCCAAGTACCTTTGGTTGGGCTATTTGGGGCAGTTGTTGTCCGTGGGCCATTCGTGTAATGGTTGATTTGCTGACCGAGATCAGTAGTTGTTCCGACAGGGTACTGCCCATTTTACCGGTCAGCTCGATCGACAGGGAATCCAATATCTTTGATACCCTTCGTGTTCTTCTCGAATACCTCAAAATATATGGTGTCTGTTCTGAAAATACTTTTCGGTCACATTGAGGGTTCTGACATTTAAATTTGCGTGTTTTTAGGAAAATAGTGGTCTTGTTTTGAAATACCGGGAGGTCTGATATTGTTCTGGTATAACGATCATGGATTTTATTGCTGTATATTTCACAAACGGGACACTTTGCCCGTTTGGATTCTATTGATGTATATATTTTAACCAGGGATTGGGAGCGATCAATATTTTTTACAATTAGCCCAGGCATGCCGATCAGTTGTTTTACGGTCATAAGTAGTTGTTTGTTAGCTACTTAAAGATAATAAATATCTCCCTATAAAAACAAAGGACAAACGCATTTAAATTGCTGAATATCAATACATTAAATATAAAACCCTAACGCATGGATTTTCCCAAATATGACGAAGAACCGCCAATGTATGCCGATAGCCTGGTCCCCAATGTCAAACTGGACAATGAGGTCTTCGCATTGGATTCCCTAATAACATGGAATTGGATATCAATACAGTAATTTGTCACCTTTTGCTTTGATGTTTCAGCAGACGGATAGGTATTTTTAACTGTAGGTGTCTCAGTTCCGCATGTTTGGGAATTTGCACTACAATAGCATAGACAAATTAAAATAAACAGTGTTTGATAATTTTTTTTCGTGTTTTAGTTTATCATTGGTTGGTAGTTAGATTTTTTTGAAAATGTCATAACAACCTTCATCACAGGTGCTTGGGATGCTTGTTAAAATCAAATTATTTTCCTCAAATTTGAATAGAAAACGAATTGGCTCGTCATGACAAGGCCTATTAATGGTTAAGGTGTCTTTCTCTATAGAAAACATGCCATCGCAATTGGGTACGAAACTGTCTTTGATAACACCATCTTCTGTAAATATTAAGGTTTTACCGTTATCAATGGAATCAATCCCATCTCCATCGAACCTTTGAAAGAGGAGCCATTGACCAGTTAATTCATTTTCTTGATTTTTTTTACCATCGTCGTCATTGCAGGATTGGAAAGTAAATACCATTGCCAACCCCATAAAAAAGCTCATTACCAAAATCTTCATTGTATTGTTGTTTTTCATAATTCTAAATTTATTGAGTCCTTTATCATCAATTGTAAAGGAAGTATTATCACAAGATTAATCTTACATTTTTACCTCCATTTGTCAAAGATGTATTTTTTTGGGATCGGTTACCACTTAGAATATCAGCACAATGTTATTTTCAGTAATCAAAAAGTGCATATGTCTTCATACAATAATTGACAGGCCAGTTACCGAAATAGAGATTGCGACAACGTTTTTAGAACGGAAAGAAGGTTGGAGTTGGAGGACGAACTTCTATGCCGCCATGCGGGCGGACTCAACATCAATTTTTTTGAGAGATATCGCAGAAAAACCAGAAACAACCTAAATGAAAGTGTGTGGGATGATTAACAATAGCTTTCTTAACCAAGCTCTATTTTTGGGTGAATTGGAGGTAGATTCTTTAAAACAAAAAAGTGCCCTAATCCACGGAAGTTATAAGCTTAAATAAAAGATTTATAATAGGGCCTCTAGTGATACCATAGCCTGTTTTTTTGCCAAAAAAAGGTATTCGGGCTAAAGGAAACGCTTTCGTTTGAACCAAAGGAATACGATCAGGCAGATAAGGATCATAAATCCCAAAGTGGAAACGCCGGACATAGTATACCACCCTCGCCGGGTTAAAGTGACCATAGCTGGCCGGACGAAAGTGACCCACCTTTAGATTAGATCTATCCGTAAAAAGTCTAAGTGCTTTTTTTGTTAAAAAGCACCATGGCGAACAAGCAGATAGATATGCGAAAAACAAAACTGATTTACAAACTGTACACCTCCGGTACGAGCAAGCGTGGGATAAGCCAACAATTGGGCATATCCCGTGTCACGGTCAGGAAGTACATCGAATTCTTCAGGCGGTACCGTTTTACCGCCTACGAAGTGGAGAAGATGACCCTAGAGGAACTCCACAACCTTTTTAAGGACGGGCAAAAGCGCAAGAGCCAACGTTTGCTGACCTTAAGGCAGTACTTTCCCTATTTTGACAAAGAGCTTCGCAAGACCGGGGTGACCAGACAATTGTTATGGGAAGAATATTATGCCAAGCACCCCGATGGCTTCAAGCTCTCACAGTTCAAGTATTGGTACGCCGAATGGCGCAAGGAGACCTCTCCGGTAATGCACATGGAGCACAAGGCCGGCGACAAGCTCTTTATAGACTTCACGGGAAAG
>NZ_JBSXNR010000031.1:0-21854 GCF_056857735.1 Flagellimonas sp. L-11 | reverse complement strand
TTCTTCGTAATTTGTGCATAATTGAAGATTAAAAAAACCCCGTTTTTCGAGCTGAAGACTCATTTTCGGGGTTTTGTCATACCTAAATATACGAATTAATTATCTGATAATCAAATAATTACACTACTTCTGAACGTGCCTTTTTAGACACCCGCTTCCTTCTATTCAATTACATAAACTTGCTATTCCGAAGCACCTTCGTAAATGGCGTTAAAGATTAATTTGTAAGTTCCGCGAGGTTGCGCCCTAAACTGCGGACGGAACGCAAACAAAATGGCCGATCCTTTTCCGTATTTAGCTTTAACCATTGCAGGCTTTTTGGCAATATATTTATCCTCTCCCATGGCCCAACCGCTCATTAATAGATCTTTGGCGGCATAGGTTGCGATTACTTCGACATCGGGTGCGGGTGCGTCTTTTATATCTTCTACACCACCTTCACCTTTTTTGCTTTGTTTGTTAATGGTGAAGGCCCTACTTCGGTTAAATGAAACGGCAACCGTGTCTTTCATACCAAAAGCCAATGGATGCGAAGTATCCACACCAGCTTTGATCAAAGATCCCGGGATAAAGAAATCTTTGCTGTCGGTACCCGCTACGGCATCGCGCAAGGGCAATCCGAATTGTTCGATCACAAAATTGCTGGCAGCATCAAAAGCGATTAACGTTCCGCCTTCTTCCACATAGTCACTAAGGGCCACTGATCCTTTAAGGCCGATTCCGCCCGTGAATTTTTCGGGCATGCTCAAGTTACTGTGCCCGTGCAAAATGGAGCTTGGCCTTTGCGACGGGATAATGATGGCATCATACTGGGAAAGGTCTTTGGTTTTAATATCGGCATCGTGCAGGGTGTCCATATCAAACTCATATTCGTCCATTACAAAACGCGTCCATCCTTCATCCATATTGGCCACCCAAGACTTGTACAAACCTACTTTGGGCAGATGGATTTTTTTCAATTGCACCTCTGGTTTGGCGGACAATCCGGTAAACTCAAGCCCGTATTCGTCGGCCAAGGATTCCATCATCTCTTTTTCTCCAGAAACAATATAGGATCCTGCGGGGAAAGTTTGCTTGCCAGCTTTGAACTCGGTCATGCTTTTGTATGCGGTTCCCCCGGCTTTCAGCACTTTGTTTGTGGCCACTACCGAGGCGTTGGTGTTAACGCTAAGGGCATATCCAAATGCACCATTTCTGTTTACGTCACCTTCGTAATAGTTTACAAGATCTGTGACTTTTTCGGTGGGTGCGCTGAACGATTCGGAAATTTTGTCCACATCAATCCCCATTTGCATGGGCAAGGTCCATCCGGCCAAATCATATGGTGTGTCCGGAGGTCCTCCTGGATATTGAAAACGCGTTGGATAATTTTGTTTTTCCATGAGGTCCATCAAGTAAGGTCTAAAGGCTTGTGCCGTGTAGATTATATAAGATCCCTCTTCGTATTCTTTACCGTTAACCGTAAAATCTCTGGTCGCTTTTTCAATTTCGATGCCACCTCGGAGCAACACATTTACCAAGTTTACGGCCTCAAAAGAATCCCATTGTTTTTTACTGATGATGTAGGCAAATAAACCTTCGGTTTTGCCTTTTTCAACAGAAGATTTACCCATTTTATAAATATTGTGCAGGTAGTTGCTCTTTCGGTCGGCGGCTAGGTCCAATGTGGCCCAAGTTGCCGTTAACATATAATCTACGGCATCCCTAAAATGGGATTCGCCCCCTTTCCATGGGTCTGGGTACATAATATCGGTTCCATCGGTTGGTGTGCCACCGGCAACGGTTTTGGGCAATTTTTCGGGGTCGTAGAACCTAGGGGTGGGAGTGGTGTGGCCTGTTTCGGTTAAAATACCGATCATGTTGTGGTAATAGGGTACGGTACGTCCTCCACCGTTCCAGAACATGGTATAAAAGTTATCGGCAATGGCGCCGGGCATATTTTCGAGGGAAAAACGCTTGGTCATGGCGGAACCTACCTCGCTAACACCTGCTGTAATGGCTGGGTGAATTCTTGGGTTCACCGGGTCGGCGTATGGAGGAAGTGAAATCTTTGTCCAAGAAGGAGAAGATTGGTGATGGTTGTACACAATTTGTGGATACCACTCGTTGTACAGTATTTTGGTAACATTGTAGGTTTCCGGCATAATGTTCATAAACCAGTCCCTGTTGTTGTCGTGGCCCATATAGTAATGGTACAAAATCGGGGGACGTGAAGTCTCATAAGCAGTGCCTTGGTTTTTTCGGTACCAATCCACAACAATATCCAATCCATCGGGGTTCATTACCGGCATTAAAAGGGTAATCACATTTTCCCTGATTTTTTGCATTTCTGCTGTTTCAGATGTCGCTAGGGTATAAGCCAGTTCGGATGTCATTTGTCCGTGGGCCAGCTCCGTGGAGTGCATTCCACCATCTACCCAAACAATGGCTTTTCCTTCTTGTGAAAGTTTAACGGCCTCTTCGTCGTCAACTTGAACGCGGGCAAGTTTGGTGCTGATGTCTTTCCACTTATCAAGCTGAGCTAAGTTTTCTTCCGTGGAGATGAACAATAGGTACATTTTACGACCTAGAACGGTTTCTCCAATTTCGATTTTTTTCACCCTATTGGAGGCAGCGTCCAATTGGGACAAATAATCTTCAATTTGGGAATAATCGGCCAGTTTGTAATCGGCTCCTACCCTAAATCCATATACATCTTCGGGGGAGGGGACTGTTTGTGCTACGGAAAAAGCAGCACAAGACAAAGCCATTGTCGCGGAGAGCAGCAATGTTTTGAGGTTTGTAGTTTTAGAAATCATTTTTTTGAGTTAGTTATAATTTGACTGAAATTTAAGCATTTGTAGCGAGGATATTAAATTCAGTCAATTAGAATTGTTGTGGATGAGGTTTTTTGATGGGTTTATAATCTAGCGTTGGTAAAACCGACAAATCTTTATTTCCCCAAATCAGGTTTTTTACGGGTTGTCTTTTTTTCTGCAGTTTTCTTTTTGGACCGCAATCGTTTTTCTATGGAGGATTTGGTGCGTTTGGTGGGCTTTCGCTTTTTGGGTATGGTGAGTGCTTTTTTCAAAAGTTCAAAAAAACGTTTTACCACTAAGTCTTTGTTTCTGTGCTGGCTTCGGGCTTCATCACATTGAAGAACCAAAGTACCGTCATTAGTGAGTCGAGAATGGAGCTTTAGTTGAATCCGTTGTTTTTCTCTGTCGGAAAGTCCTTCGGAAGCAGGAATATTGAAAGTAAGTTCCACTTTGGAGGAAACCTTGTTTACATGTTGCCCTCCGGCCCCGCTGCTGCGCATGGCCTTAAACTGTAACTCCCTATGTATTTGTTTTTTGTCCAACCTGAAGCCTTCTGTTGATGGTCTCCAAAGATACATTAAGAAAAATGGTCACTCCTTTTCCCTGTTTTTTATCGGAATTAAAAAAGATAACAGTGCCATCATCGGCAACCCCCTCGTTTAAGTGATGACTTCCTTTAAAAAACGAGTTTGTAACCTCAATTTTTAGCCCAGAGGCATCGGAAAACTTGAACTCGTGGGGATATATCAGCACCGACCTTTCAATCTCAGAATATGATTTCAAAAGTTTCATGGGAACCTCGTTTACTTGCCCAAACAATGAGGCCGTATGGTAATTGGGCGGGTTTTTATATAAACCTTGGGTGTTCTGGTTGGCAATAATGTTGCCTTTTTCCAAAATTAGGGTGCGTTCCGCAAAGGGCAGCACATCATTTGGGTCGTGGCTTGCGGTGAGTACGGTTATGCCCTGTTTTTTGAGGTACAAAAAGAGGTTTCGACGTAGCGAGTTGCGTTTAAAGTTATCAATATGGCCAAACGGTTCGTCCAAAAGGAGAATCTCGGGTTCCTGCGCTAAAACCCGAGCAAGTGCTACCCGTTGCTGCTGTCCACCGCTGAGGTATTTCACCTTGGTCTTTGCATAAGGCTTCATTTCAATTAACTCCAAGAGTTCGTTGATGCGTTCCTCGTGTGTTTCACGTTCAAACACGGAAAGGAACTGACCAATGTTTTCTTCCACGGAAATGAAGGGCATCAAATCAAAATCCTGTGCCAGATATTTCATGTACGGTTCACCGGGAACAAGGTTAAAGTTGGGCCCCAAAGCTTCTATATCGCCCCAAAAAACAGAACCTTCTTCTATGTGAAGGAGACCATAGATAATTTTTAGCAAGGTGCTTTTGCCCGAACCACTTTCGCCCATTAAGGCCACATGTTCCCCTGGGGCTACATTAAAATAAATGTCCTTTAAAATATTTTGGTCTTGGTAACCGAAAGAATCTACTTGAACTTTTAACATAAATATGTAAAAAGCTGTTCAGAATGACGTTTTAATTTACTTTCTGAACAGCTTTAAGTCAATTTTTAATCTTTAAACTCCTTGAGCACGGCCTGGTTGGGCAATTCATCGTATCCCATATTATAAAAAGTAAACCCAAAGATATCAGCATATTGCTCAATGGTTTTACTTACGGGCGTTCCCGCTCCGTGGCCGGCATTGGTCTCGATTCGGATAAGGGTAGGTTGATCACCAGCTTGTTTTTCCTGTAATTCTGCAGCAAATTTAAAGCTGTGCGCAGGAACCACACGGTCGTCGTGGTCTCCGGTTGTCACCAAAGTAGCCGGATATGCTGTTCCTTCTTTTACGTTGTGCACTGGGGAATAGCCTTTAATATATTTAAACATTTCCTCGCTGTCCTCGGAAGTTCCATAATCGTAGGCCCATCCTGCTCCTGCGGTAAAAGTATGATAGCGCAGCATATCCAATACACCCACGGCTGGCAATGCCACTTGCATTAGGTCGGGACGCTGGGTCATGGTGGCACCTACCAATAAACCTCCATTGGAACCACCTCGGATGGCCAAATATTCTTTGGAAGTGTACTTGTTGTCAATCAAATATTCAGCAGCGGTAATAAAGTCATCAAAAACGTTCTGCTTTTGAAGTTTGGTGCCTGCAATGTGCCATTTTTTACCGTATTCTCCACCTCCCCTAAGGTTGGGAACGGCATATACACCGCCTTGCTCCATCCAAACGGCATTTACAATGCTAAAGGACGGTGTTAAACTAACATTGAAACCGCCATAACCATAAAGGATGGTGGGGTTTTTACCGTTAAGCTCGGTTCCTTTTTTATAAGTGATGATCATGGGCACTTTGGTGCCATCTTTTGAGGTATAAAAAACTTGTTCTGATTCATAATCATCTGGATTAAAATCAATTTGAGGTTTCCAGTATTGCTCGTATTCGCCAGTCTCTACATTGTATTTGTACAACGAGCCGGGCGTGTTATAATTGGTAAAGGAGAAATAAAATTCTTTGTCTTCTTTCTTGCCACCAAAACCTCCTGCGCTTCCTACGCCGGGCAACGCTACTTCGCGGACCAAGTTGCCCTCATAATCATATTGAAGCACTTTGGAAATGGCATCCACCATATACTCGGTAAAGAGATAACCTCCGCCCGTTCCAGCGGTCAATACGTTTTCGGTCTCTGGAATCAAATCTTCCCAATTATCCGGGGTTGGGTTTGCAGCATCAACTACCACTACTTTTTTGTTGGGAGCCTCTCGGTTGGTTACCAAATAAAGCTTGGACCCTTCGTTGTCGATAACGTAAGTGTCGGAATCGGTATCATCCAAAATGGTGATGAGTTCAGGATTGGTTTTGGAAAGATCCATCATAAATAATTTGTTCCCAGAAGTGGAAACGGATGCCGAGATGAACAAGTATTTTTGATCCTCGGAAACGGAACCACCTACGTAACGGTGTTTTTCTTCTGGAGTGCCGCCAAAAATGATGCTATCTTCGGATTGAGGTGTGCCCAGTTTGTGGTAATACAATTTATGCTGGTCCGTTTTTGCGGAAAGTTCGCTTCCCTCCGGTTTATCGTAGCTTGAATAGAAAAAACCATCATTTCCCTTCCAAGAAATTCCACTGAACTTGATATCGACCAAGGTGTCCCCTACAATTTCTTTGGATTTGGCATCGATAACGATGCCCTTGCGCCAATCACTTCCGCCTTCGGAGATAAGATATGCGGCTTTGGAACCGTCTTTGGTGAAACTAAGGCCCATTAAAGATGTGGTGCCGTCTTCGGAAAAAGTATTGGGGTCCAAAAAGACTTCTTCTTCACCATCACCCTTTTTTCGGTAAACCACATATTGGTTTTGCAGGCCGTTGTTTTTGTAGTAATAGGTATAGTCACCTTCCTTGAACGGGGAACCCACTTTTTCGTAGTTCCACAGCTTTTCCAGTCGGTTTTTTAAATCTTCCCGGAACGGGATTTTGTCCAAATACCCAAAAGTGACCGTATTTTGCTCTTTTACCCAAGCTTCAGTTTCTTTGCTTCGATCATCTTCCAACCAACGGTAGGGGTCGGGGACTTCGGTTCCAAAATAATTATCAACGGTGTCAACTTTTTTGGTTGTAGGGTAGTTCACGGTAATGGGTTCTCTTTTTTTAGTTTCTATTTGGCAGGCTGCAAATAAAACCAGTACAGCCAACAGACTTATGTTCTTCATGTTTTATCGGATTGATTCCGATAAAAATACCATAAAAGACACAAACCAATTGGCTGTAATCGCTGCTTTAACGTATTTTATGAAATTGCCTCGGGAGTGTTGTTGGAAACCAAATTGTTCTCCACCAAATACTCCGCAATCTGGACAGCATTGGTAGCGGCTCCTTTTCTTAGGTTATCCGCCACAATCCACATGTTCAGCGTATTGGGCTGGGTTTCGTCCCTGCGGATACGGCCTACAAAAACATCGTCCTTACCATTGGCAAAAACGGGCATGGGGTAGGTATTGGTGTCCGGGTTGTCCTGAACAACGATACCAGGGGTTTCACTTAACAACTTTCGAACCTCTGCCAAATCAAAATCGTTGTGGAATTCCACGTTTACGGATTCCGAGTGTCCACCAGCCGTTGGAATACGAACTGCGGTAGCAGTTACGGAAAAAGTACGGTCGTCCAATATTTTTTGTGGCTCACGGGCCAATTTCATTTCTTCTTTGGTGTAGCCATTCTCCAAAAACACATCGCAATGGGGCAACGCATTGCGGTTGATGGGGTAAGGATATGCCATTTCGCCTTCGATTCCGGCAGCTTCGTTCTCCATTTGCTCCACGGCCTTAACCCCCGTTCCCGAAACGGATTGATAAGTAGAAACCACCACACGTTTCATCTGATACTTTTTGTGCAGCGGGTCCAACGCCAATACCATTTGAATGGTGGAGCAGTTGGGATTTGCTATAATTTTGTCCTCTGCGGTAAGTTCACTTGCATTGATTTCGGGCACCACCAATTTTTTGCTCGGATCCATGCGCCAAGCGGAGGAGTTATCGATTACCGTGGTTCCCGCTTCGGCAAATTTTGGCGCCCATTCCAACGAGGTGTCGCCACCTGCCGAGAAAATGGCAATATCGGGTTGGGCCGCAACGGCATCTGCCAAACCAATTACGGTATGTTCTTTATTTTTATAGGTGAGTTTTTTGCCCACGGAACGCTCCGAGGCAACCAACAACAATTCTGAAATAGGGAAGTTACGTTCTTCCAATACTTTCAACATGACCTCGCCTACCATTCCGGTGGCTCCAACTACTGCTACTTTCATCGTAAAATTATTTCTTGTCGCAAAGGTACTTTAGTCAGCGGTTTAAACAAGCTTTTCTTTATGAATAATCAAAAAATAACAAATTGTTACAAATAAAACAACCATCAACATGATAGCGAAACACATTGATGGTTTTTAATGGTTATTGTGATGTAGCGGACTGCCGAACGCTATTGAGCATCAACGATTTTTATTTCTTCAACAAATCGCGGATTTCTGCCAATAGCTCCTCTTGGGTTGGTCCCTTTGGAGGTTCTGGGGCAGGCTCCTCTTTTTTCTTCATTTTGTTTACGCCCTTTACAACAAGGAACATTACAAAGGCAACGATTATAAAATCGATGACATTGGTAAGGAATGCACCGTAGAGCACGGCTATTTCTCCAACGATCTCTCCGGCATCATTGGGAGTACCTTCGGTAATTACATATTTCAGATCATTGAAATCTGAATTGAACAACAATCCGATCAAAGGGGAAACAATGCCTCCCGTGAACGAAGAAACCACTTCTTTGAAAGCGGCACCCATGACGAAACCTACGGCGATATCCACCAGGTTCCCCTTCATGGCAAATTCTTTAAACTCTTTTAAAAATCCCATTTTATAGTTGAGTATTGGTTAATCGTAAACAAATTAAGCAAAAAAGATAATATTAAGCCCCGATAAGAATTCTTTTTACCCGTTGGGATATGGCGGTGAGAATCTCGTAGGATATGGTGTTTGCCGACAAAGCAAAGCTTTCCGCAGAATTGTTTGGACCGAATACAATAACCTCGTCCCCTTCTTGGCAGTCTATTTTTGTTACATCTACCATGATCATGTCCATGCAAACGTTTCCAATGATGGGGGCTTTTTCACCATTGATCACAACAAAGCCTTTGCCTTTTCCATATTGTCGCCCAATGCCATCTGCATGGCCTATGGGGAGTGTGGCACTTTTTATGGGTCGATTGGATTTATAGGCCCGGTTGTACCCTATGGATTCGTGGGCATCAATTTGATGGATTTGTGAGATGATGGTTTTGAGTGTGGCCACAGGTTTTAATTGTGCATCCACTTTGGCGTGATTGCCATAACCGTACAGGCCGATTCCGCTGCGTACCATTTCAAACTGCGCTTCGGGATAATTGATGATGCCCGAAGTGTTCAACATATGCCGCATTGGGGCATATCCCAGTATTGAACTTAGGGTATCGCTTACTATTTTGAAGGCGTTGATTTGCTTCAAACTAAAATCACGTTCATTGGTGTCTTCAGAAGCGGCCAAATGTGAAAAAGCCGAAACTATTTTGATGCATCCGTTGCGCTTCGTTTCCTTGGCAATAAAATCAACATCATCCTCAGAAAAACCCAAACGGTTCAATCCTGTATTGAATTTAATGTGGATAGGATAATCGTTTTGTTGCTTTTCTTTGGCGGCTTCAAGAAATTGATTCAAAATATTCTTGGAATAAATGCTGGGCTCCAAGTGGTGTACAATTAAATCTTCAAAGTTTGAAGCAAGAGGATGCAACACCAAAATAGGTGTTTTAATTCCTGCTTTGCGTAATAAAACACCTTCGCTTACATAGGCAACGGCCAAATAATCGACACCCATTTGTTCCAGTTTTTGGGCAATGGCAATCATATCGCTTCCGTAGGCAAAAGCTTTAACCACCCCTAAAAATTTGGTTTTTGGTTTTGTTTTGGATCGCAAATAGTTGTAGTTGTGTTCCAAGGCCGAAAGATCTAAAACCAAGGTAGTTTCTCCGACCTTACTCATTGGATTTCTTTTTTTGGGTGCCCACTTCTTCCGATTCCACATCCATTTCCTTTATTTTTTCGCGCAGCATGGCCTTGTAGAATGCGGCCCTGCTCAAGGGCTCGTATTCCTCAGTTTCGCCCAGTAGCACCAAATTGTCGTTAAGGGATTTTCTAAAACTGTAGTTCGCCAAATTCCCGGTTCGGGTACATACGGCATGTACCTTGGTCACATATTCTGCCGTTGCCATTAATGCGGGCATGGGGCCAAATGGATTTCCTTTAAAATCCATGTCCAGACCAGCGACCACCACACGGACCCCACGGTTGGCCAAGTCGTTGCATACGGTCACGATTTCATCGTCAAAAAACTGGGCCTCGTCAATGCCTATTACATCGCAATCGTCCGCCAATAGACGAATGTTGGCTGCGGCCGGGACGGGGGTGGACCTGATTTCGTTGGAATCGTGGGATACGACCATATCTTCATGGTAGCGGGTATCCACAATGGGCTTGAATATTTCCACTTTTTGTTTGGCGAATTGAGCCCGTTTCAGTCGTCGGATCAATTCTTCGGTCTTTCCCGAAAACATGGAACCGCAGATAACCTCAATCCATCCAAACTGTTCTTTAGGGTTTACTGTGTTTTCGAGAAACATACCGTATTTTTGAAAGAAATTGTTTGTTTTCCCGTTATATTGGGACGACCACAAAGCTACTAAAAAATTGCCCCCCTGTTTTCAATAAGATTTTAACCTTTTGTTGATAGGGTTTTTGCAAAATCATTATATTTTTATAATAAAGAAGAAAAGCTATGATACGGAAATTGAGGGAAGAGTTGATTAAGTTGTCCACTGAAATAATCACAGCAAGGGAGGATACCGATCTTGCGGCACTTTATAAAAAATCGAGAGAGATTTACGAAAAGCTGGCCGTGTTGAAGTTTATTGATGAAAAATTGAGCGATGTTGAGGTAGATGTTTCCCAAAACGTGATAGCCTCAAGGTTCGAAAAAATGGCCAATGCCGTTTTGAGCGGTAACACATCGGTGCCCGAGAGCAATCCACACAAGGAAGATATTATGACTCCAGGCATGGATACCATTAAGGACATGGTTTCCGAAATGCCCTCCAATGCAGATTTGGAACAGGTGTTTGCCGAGTTCGTGGCCAAGCCCGACCTTATGAAAAACGACAAAGATGAGGTGATACCCAATAAGGGTGCCAGTGCATCTTCTAAATCAATCAAGCCCAAATCCTTAAATGATCGACTTGGCAAAGATTTTCAGGTAGGGCTCAACGATAAACTAGCATTTGTAAAACATCTGTTCAATAACGACATGGAGGACTATACCCGTGTTCTCTCTCAACTCACAACAATAGATTCGGAGGAACGTTCCATCGCATTTATCAACAGTATGGTAAAACCCGAATATAATAATTGGGAGGGCAAAGAAGAATACGAAGCCCGATTCTTGGCACTTATTGAGAGAAGATTCGCATAAATCCAATTTTCAAGTTTATTTTAATAGGAAGAAGACCGTAACTTTGGTGTATGGGAAAGCTATACTTGGTTCCAACACCAATAGGAAATTTGGAGGACATAACACTTCGCGCCATTAAGGTGCTCAAGGGAGTGGATGTGGTTTTGGCGGAAGATACCCGAACCAGCGGCAAATTGCTCAAGCATTTTGAGATCAACACCCCTCTACAGAGCCACCACATGCACAACGAACATAAACAGATTGATGGCTTGGTGCAAAAAATGAAAGAGGGTACTACCTATGCCCTAATCTCTGATGCGGGTACCCCCGCCATTTCCGACCCTGGATTTTTATTGACCCGCGCTTGTGTTGAAAATGATATTGAGGTAGAATGTTTACCGGGAGCCACCGCTTTTGTGCCCGCTTTGGTAAATAGCGGTCTGCCCAACGATCGCTTTGTTTTTGAAGGGTTTCTCCCATTAAAAAAAGGTCGCCAGACCCGACTTTTGGAACTCGCCGAAGAAACCCGAACCATGGTTTTTTATGAATCGCCCCATAAGCTTATTAAAACCTTGACCCAATTTGTGGAATACTTTGGAGCAGAAAGACCCCTTTCTGTATCTCGTGAATTGACAAAGTTGTACGAGGAGAACGTTCGGGGAACCACAAGTGAAGTGCTGGAGCATTTTACCGATAAACCACCCAAGGGTGAGCTTGTTATTGTGGTTGGAGGCAAAAAATAGTTGTTAACTTCAACAAAACTTTACGACCCATTATATAAAAATGGATCATCTACTTTCTCAAATCCGAAACTGTTCCGTTTGCCAAGAGCACCTGCCCTTGGGTCCCCGCCCCATTGTTGCTGCCCACCCCAAATCCAAGATTGCCATTATTGGGCAAGCACCCGGTACCAGGGTGCACCAAACAGGTGTTCCGTGGGACGATCCCAGTGGAAAGCAACTCAGAAAATGGTTGAATGTCGCGGACGAGCAATTTTATGACGAACAACTTTTTGCTTTAGTTCCCATGGGTTTTTGCTACCCGGGAAAGGGAAAATCTGGGGATTTGCCCCCGAGACCGGAATGTGCCCCGTTGTGGCATAAAGCTTTGGTTAATCAAATGCCTGACCTAAAACTTACTATTTTGATAGGCCAATACGCCCAAAAATATTATTTGGGCAATACCATGAAAAGAAACTTGACGGAAACGGTGAATAACTATCAGGAATATTTGCCCGACTGCTTTGTGTTGCCCCACCCATCGCCCAGAAATCGGTTTTGGTTGAGTAAAAACCCTTGGTTCGGTAAAGATGTACTACCGGATTTAAAGAAAAGGGTTTCAACTAGCCTTATTTCTTGAGCATAGTCTAATATTTAGATCCATCGTGCTTTCCTTTTTCCCAACCCACTTCGCCTAAATATTTCTGAGCACTTTCCACGGCGCCATCTTCAATGGTTGTGCCCATGGAGTCGTTCCAGCGGTTAAGAAACCCAAAAAGAGAGATAACCCCCATCATTTCAACTATTTCACCGTCATCCCAAAACTGATGCAAGCGTTTTTTTATATTCCCATTAACGGTGTTTGGTACCTGCGAGGCAGCCAAAGCAAAGTCCAAGGCTACCCTTTCTGCTTCAGAAAAGGCTTCATGTGTTCTGTACTCCCAAATATTGTCCAGTTGTTCTTGTTTGGCACCGTACCTTTCTGCCGCTCGAATAGCATGGGCCTGGCAATACCTACACCCTGTTGCGTTACTGCTTACCCAGGCAATCATTCGTTTTAGTGCTGAAGTCACCCTGCCCTCATTGGCCATCACCGCTTTGTTAAGGTTAATAAACGCCTTGGAAATCGCCGGCCTGTGCTGCATGGTCAAAACGGAATTGGGACAAAACCCAAGGGTTTCGTTAAAGAATTCCGCCAGTTGTTTGGTTTCTGGGTCGTGATTAGGGGCAAGGGGGGATACTAAAGCCATGGTTGAGTTATAAATTGTATTTTTGAACTCCACAAGAAACAAAAATTAAACTTCATGACAAATCACATAACTACCAAATGGTTGGGTGAAATGGCTTTTGAGAGCAACAACCCATCCGGACATACTGTACGAATCGACGCCGGGGAAGAAAGTGGTGGCTCTGCTGCAGGATTGCGCCCCAAAGCCCTAATGTTATCCAGTTTGGCCGGTTGTTCCGGTCTTGATGTGGCGTCACTAATTAAAAAAATGAAATTGGATGTGGATGATTTTAAGATTGAGACCATAGCCAACCTTACCGATGAACATCCAAAACATTACGATTCCGTTGTTGTTGAATATCACTTTACGGGTTCCAACCTCAATGAGGACAAACTCCAAAAAGCTGTGGACCTTTCCGTGGAAAAATATTGCGGGGTCATGGAAATGTTCCGAAAATTTGCCAAATTGGACATCAAGACGATTTTTCATCATAAATAATTCGTCACTTCGAGTGATTCTGATGCAATCGGAACTGTATCGAGAAGTGATTCAATAAATGAAATTGTCTTATGTTTACATCTTAAATGGTTCAGATGGAACATATTATACCGGCATTACCTCCAATCTTGAAAAACGAATGTTTGGGCATACAAATGGTAAGCACAAAGGGAGTTATACTTTTTCAAGAAGGCCTGTAGAATTGGTTTTCTATGCAAAGCTCACCAATATTGCTTTGGCAACCCAAAAAGAAAAACAGATAAAGAAATGGTCAACAGCCAAAAAGGAAGCCCTCATAAACGGTAAATATGATGCATTGCCCAATCTTGCCAAAAAGAAGTTTCAATAAGCCGTTCTCGATACGTTTCGAAAATTTTTCGAAACACTCGAACTGACGGTGCTCAAAAAATTGAAAAACCATGCGCTGGACCATAAAACCAAAACCTGCACAAGAGGCCATAGACCATCTTTCCGATGCATTGAAAGTAGAAGACCTAATAGCACAGCTATTGCTTCAAAGGGGCATCACCGATTATGAAGGAGCCAAAGCATTCTTTCGGCCAGAGCTGTCCCATTTGCACGACCCTTTTTTGATGAAGGGTATGGGCAAGGCCGTGGAACGGATTCAACAAGCTATGGCCAATGAAGAAAACATATTGGTGTATGGAGATTACGATGTGGATGGAACCACTTCGGTAGCCTTGATGAGCTCCTTTCTGATGGAAACATACCCGAATGTGGCCACGTACATTCCCGATCGTTACTTGGAAGGGTATGGAATATCCTTTCAGGGAATTGACTTTGCCGCGGACAACGATATAAGCCTTATTATTGCCTTGGATTGTGGGATTAAGGCAATCGACCAGATAAAATATGCCAAGGAGAAAGGAATAGATGTGATTGTGTGCGATCACCACAGACCGGGAGGGACATTGCCCGATGCCGTGGCGATTTTGGATCCAAAGCAAGATGATTGTGCATATCCATACAAAGAACTCTGTGGATGCGGGGTCGGTTTGAAATTGATTCAGGCTTTGGGATCTAAACAAGGCAAAACTATTGATGATCTTTTACTTTACCTGGATTTGGTAGCCACTGCCATTGCTGCCGATATTGTACCCATTACGGGAGAAAATCGTGTGCTGGCTTATTATGGATTGCTCGTGATCAACGAAAACCCAAGAACAGGTATAAAAGCGCTGATCGATCAGACCAAAAAAAGGGAACTCACCATTACCGATGTGGTCTTCATTATTGCGCCACGAATCAATGCTGCCGGACGTATGAAGCACGGTCAGCATGCCGTTACTTTACTTACCGAGACCAACTTTGCCCAAGCAAAGCAGTTTGCTTCCGAGATAGAACTGTTTAATACCGAGCGACGAAGTTTGGACCAAGAGATTACACAAGAAGCCCTAATTCAAATTCAACAAAACCAGGAAGAGGATAAATTTACCTCTGTGGTTTATAATGAAAATTGGCATAAAGGGGTAATAGGCATTGTGGCTTCACGCCTTACCGAAACCTATTACAGGCCCACGCTGGTCTTTACCAAAAGTGGGGACAAATTAACGGCTTCGGCCCGTTCCGTAAAAGGTTTTGATATTTATAATGCACTCGAAGGCTGTTCCGATTGTCTGGAACAGTTCGGAGGGCACATGTACGCAGCAGGTTTGACGCTCTTGGAAGAACAGTACGAAGCGTTTAAAGCACAGTTTGAAAAAGTGGTGTCGGAAACTATCGACCCACAACTTCTACAACCTGAAATTTCAGTGGATGCCAAAATTGAAATGCATCAAATTACGCCAAAATTAATGCGCATCTTAAAACAATTTGCCCCTTTTGGCCCCGGAAACATGATGCCAATTTTTATGGCAGAAGGACTAAAGGACACAGGGTATGCCCGCGGTGTAGGTGAAGGGGGGAAACATTTAAAATGCAGTGTATATCAGTCCGGTTCCAATCCAATTGGTGGCATTGGATTTAATTTGGGCAATAAAATAGACAAAGTTAAGGGCGTACAATCTTTTGATGCCGTATTTTCGTTGGATGAAAATGAATGGAAAGGAACGGTGAGCCCTCAACTTAAACTAAGAGATATTCGCTAGCTATTTATGGATCCCTACGCTGCCCTCCGCTTTAAGGAATTCAATATATTTTTGATTGTGCGTTTTGCCATGGTATTTGCGTGGTCCATGCAATTTATTGTGATTGAATGGCAGGTGTATTCTTTGACCAAAGACCCATTGTCCTTGGGAATTATTGGGTTGATGGAGGTAATACCAGCGGTGAGCATGGCACTCTTTGCCGGACACATTGTGGATCAAAAAGAAAAGCGAAACCTTTTGATTACCTGTATCGCGGGATTTTCGGTGATAAGTCTTGGACTGTTTTTGTTGAGTTGGCCTGGACTTGAAGATGCTTGGGAATCCAAAACAATCCTGTATTCCATTTATGCTTTGGTGTTTTTGGGAGGCTTTGTACGGTCTTTTTTGGGACCGACCATTTTTTCCCTGATTGCATTGATCGTTCCAAAAAAAATATACCCCAATGCAGCTACGTGGAGCAGTTCCACATGGCAATTGGCATCTGTTTTAGGTCCGGCTTTGGCAGGATTTTCCATTAGTTGGATAGGAGTGCACTGGAGCATGTGCGTTATTTTTGGTTTCTCTTTGATGGCATTGATTTTTCTTTTCCAGATTCCTAGAAAACCCATTATGAACCCGAAACTTGGAGAACCCGTTTTTCAAAGTTTACGGGATGGACTCAAATTTGTTTTTGGAAACAAGGCGATATTTGGAGCGCTTACTTTGGATATGATTGCGGTGCTTTTTGGAGGTGCCGTAGCACTTTTGCCCGTTTATGCCCAAGATATTTTGCATGTAGGCTCCGAAGGATTTGGAATTTTACGGGCAGCACCTGCTGTGGGAGCTTCCATTACCATGTTGGGTTCTACCCGATTTCCATTGCACAAAAATGCGGGCAAAAAATTATTGATGGCGGTTTTCGCCTTTGGAGTCTGTATTATAGTGTTTGGACTGTCGGAACTATTTTGGTTATCCGTAATCGCTCTGTTCCTAAGTGGTGCCGTAGATGGTGTTTCCATGATCATACGCCAGACGATACTACAGTTAAAAACTCCTGACAACATGCGGGGTAGGGTAGCTTCGGTAAACTCAATGTTTGTAGGTTCATCTAACGAGTTGGGAGCTTTTGAAAGCGGAGTGGCCGCTAAATTATTGGGAACGGTCACTGCGGTAGTGTTTGGAGGATGTATGACACTTTTAACGGCAGGAACAACAGCCATTGTTTCACCAACCTTTAGGCGATTGGACCTCCAAAAAGATATTGATGAGCACGAGAAGGAAGATTAGTCGTCCAGTTTCTCCAAGGTCAATTTTTCCCCATCAAAAACAGCATAGGTAAAATAGGAAATCCAGTCTCCGAGATTGGTATAGGTGGATTTTTCGTTGAGTTTGACTTCCATCGGCAGATGACGGTGACCAAAAATGAAATGGTCGTAATGCTGCTCCTCCAGCTTGCGTTTGGCGTATAAAATGAGCCATTCCTTGTCCTCTCCCAAGAATTTGGCATCGGCCTCGCCGGAAATCATTTTGTTGTTCACGGACAGATGTTGCCCCAAACGAACCCCCATATCAGGATGCAACCATTTAAAAAGCCATTGGGCAACGGGGTTGGTAAAAACCTTTTTCATCCGTTTAAAACCTTTGTCGTGCGGACCCAATCCATCACCATGGCCAATAAAAAAAGAAGTATCGTTGATCAGGAACTGCTGAGGTTTATGATAAACTGGGATGTTGAGTTCTTCTTCAAAATAACCGTTCATCCAAAGATCATGGTTGCCCACAAAGTAGTTGATGTGGATGCCCATATCGGAGAGTTCCGCCAACTTGCCCAGAGTGCGCGTAAAGCCTTTTGGGACTACGGTTTTGTACTCGAACCAAAAGTCGAAAAGGTCGCCCATCAAAAAAATAGCAGCGGCATCTTTCTTTATGGAATCGAGCCAGGCCACGAATTTTTTCTCACGGGGCAGACTATCCTTGTGGGTGGGGGCACCAAGGTGGTTGTCGCTCGCGAAATAGACTTTTTTGCCTTTGGGAAGTGATATATTGTCCAATGGGTCTAAGGAAAAAGTTTATAAATGTCATTTCGTTTTACAAAACGAGACAATATTAAGGTATTGTTTTCGTAATAAAAACCTAGGCGGTATAAACCTATCCTCATTCTGAAAGCGTTGGGATGCCCTGCTAATTTCTTTACAGACTTAAGTTCATCCAAAACCTCGGTCTCTTTCATTTCGAGAATGATAAGCTTTAACTTTTGCTTTATCTTTTTATCATTAATCTTTCTTAAATCTTTTTCAAGTGATTTATGATACTTGATATTCATTCATCCAGAATTTTAAAGACATCGTCTTCGCTAACAAAGTCTTCTTTGTCTGCTTGTTGCATCAAAAGTAAAAGCCCAAGATCTTCTTTTTCCTTTTCTGAAAGCTTTTCGAAACGTTCTAGTTCTTTGTTCTTAACATATTCAACCACAGCTTTTTCCATCAAGGCCTTGACGCTCATATTTTCAAAAGCGGAAAGCACTTTTAATTTTACCACAAGGGATTTATCGACTTCAATAAGCTTTTTTACATGATGTTCCATAAAACGTGGTCTTTCAAACTCTACATTAACAAATGTATAAAATATATATTATATATATTATTTTTTATAGCGTCTGTTGCTTCGTATTCTGTTGACCACATAGACCACAATTACGAAAAGGGCCAATATGGGGAAAACCAAATCTTTCATAACTAAATTTATTTTTTAAATTTTTCCAATGCTTTTTTGGTATTTGGCGAAAGCGCCAACCTTCCGGAAGCTTCTGCTCGTTCCAACAATAGTTCGTCCCAATGCTCCGTTCCTTCCCAAAGTACTTTTTTCATTTCAGCAAGTGCCTCTGGGTTGTAGGTTGCCAATTTTTGGAGGTGTATGTCCAGTTCTTTGTCCATTTCGGAAATGGAATCGTATACTTTGGAGTAGAGCCCCTGTTCTTTGGCCCAGTAGGCGTTTTTCCACTCCGAGGGATACAATGTGAGCTCCGCCAGAGCGGCTTTCCCCATTTTGCGTTCTACAGCGGGCGCAATCACAAAGGGCCCAATTCCTATGGAAATTTCGGAGAGTTTAATGGCAGCTTCGACCGTTGCGTGTACATAATCACAGGCCGAGGCCAATCCGACCCCGCCACCTACGGTTTTGCCCTGAACCCGACCGATAATCGGTTTGGGACATTTGCGCATGGCGTTGATGACATTGGCGAACCCGCTGAAAAACTCTTTGCCTTCTTCCAAATTGGAAACGGCCACCAATTCATCAAAAGAGGCGCCGGCACAAAAGGCTCTTTCCCCTTCGGATTTTAAAACAATGACGGAAGCCTCGTCGTTTTCCCCTAACTTGTCAAACTCCTTTGCTAGTCGGGCCAAAAGCTCGGAAACAAAGGAATTACTGGCAGGGTGACCAAATTCGACCGTGGCAATCCTGTTTTCTATTTTGGTGTATAAACTTCCGTTGGTTCTATCTGTTGTCATTAAAATTGATTATCAGATGTCTTTGAGCACTAAATTAAGGGTTTTGCACCAAGGGTCGGAACTTTCTCCTAAATTTCCAGACCAGAGAGAATCCGCGAATCATCATCCAAACTACAAAGGCTATCCAAATGGCATAAAAACCGAGCCCCAAATACATGCCCAAATACAGACATGGGATAAATCCTAAAAAGGTAGCAGCCAAGAGTACATTTCTAAGATATTTCATTTCCCCCATCCCTTTAAAAATCCCATCAAAAATGAAAGCCAAGGTGTTCATGGGCAGCCCTAGAATCACAATATAAAAAATGCTGTAAAAAGTGTTGAGCACAATTTCCTCATTCGAAAAAAGGTGGCCGATGGGCCGATAAAAAATAAACCCAAAACACATGAGAGCAAGGCTTACGGCCATCCCGTATTTAAATATGGTCTTGGCCAATTTCCATAAGCCATCGTAATCGGCGGCGCCCAAGAGTTTTCCGCCCATACTATTGCCCGCTGCGGCGTAGCCATCAATAAAAAATGCGGCAAACAACCAAAGGTTTACGGCAATGGTGTGTGCCCCGATAAAGCGGTCGCCCAAGGTAGTGGCTTCGCGAACGGCCAGCATCAGCGCGGCATTGAGTGCCAAGGTCCTTACAAAAAGGTTAAGGCTCATAAAAATCAACCGTTTGATTTCCTTGTTCAGCGGAAGGGTCAATTTCATACTGATGTCCGTCTTTTTAACCAATAAAATAAGAGCCAAGATGGCCATGATGGCTTGGGCAATCAAACTGGCCCATGCGGCACCTTCCAAATAAAGTGCTGGAATGAATCCATCAATTCCATAGACCAGAATAAAGTCCAAAAGAATGTTGAGCCCGGCCCCCAGCATGGCGATTACCATGGGGTAGAAGGTATTTTGCAATCCGCGAAAGATACCAAAAACGGCAAATGTGAAAAGGGTTAGTGGAAACCCCCAAACCCGAATGGAATAGTAGGAAACACAATATTCCAAAATTTTACCAGATGCATTGAAGAGCGTAAAAATTTCTTTGATTACAAAGATGGTGGTGAGCAGCACTACAATGCTCAGAAGAATGTTCAGGAAAATGGCCTGTGCAGGCATATTTTTTACCTCGTCCAGTCTTCCAGCTCCCAGATACTGGGAAATAATGGCAGAAATGGAGCTACGCGTCTGGCCCAGCACCCAAATGAGCATGGACAAAAACGATCCCACGATGCCTGCCGCCGCTAAAGATTCCAGTCCGTCCACGGGAATGTTGCCCACTATGGCCGTATCCGTAATGGAGAGGATGGGCTCTGCAATCCCAGAAATAGTTGCTGGGATTGCCAATTGGTTAATGCTCTTAAAATTTACCTGTGTGCTCAAATCGGCCGCAAGTTACAGCACTAATTCATAACAATGAAAAGGATGCTCGCTTTGTTTGGGAAAGAAAATATCCCCGAGTTTTTGGTAGCCACGTTGTTCGTAAAAGCGTTGGTTTCTTTTGTTCTGTGAAAAGGTGTCCAAGCGAACTGAGACAAAACCGTTTTCTCTGGTAAATGCTTCGGCAAAATCCATCATTTTTTGGGCCAGTCCCTTGCCCTGAAGGTTTGGATGTACTGAAAGCCGATGAATGTAAGTGCTGTTTCCGTTCGGGGTCAACCATTGGATGGGCATGTATTCTTCGTCCATTAATGTGGAAATGACGATAGTACCCTGAACAGTGCTATTTTCTTCAACCACAAAAAGTTCTTGGCGCTCAATGTCTTTTATAAAAGCTTCTTTGGAAGGATAATGCTCGTTCCACTGGAAGATACCGTTCTCCTGCATTTTTTTGGCACAGGCCCGGGTTATGGTCAAGATATCGGGTATTTCGGATATCTTTGCGTGTCTTATCATTGATTCGTTTCAATTTAATTGTAAATTTAAGGTTTAATCGTAATCACCAAACCATGAACAACATACTTGTACCCATTGGGACTTCACCAGATTCTTTTCAAACATTGCAATATGCCGTTGATTTTGCCTCGGAATTTGGGGCCAAAGTTTATGTAATGGATGTGTTCTCCGTAACTACCGCAGTGGGCAGCTTGGCCAATGTGGAAGAAAAGGTTGCCAAGAGCAGCAAAGAACATTTAAAAGAAGTGATAGACCAGGTGGACACCAAAGGTGTAGAGGTAAAAATGGCCACTTATAATGGGGATATTATTGATGGTTTGAAGAGCATCAACAAAGAGTTGGGGATTGATTTGATCATTATTGCCCCAAAAAGTAATGATATCCAAGAAGAACTTTATTTGGGAAATACCTCTGGAAGAATCATTAAGCAGATAGAAATACCCACGCTAATTGTGCCTAAAGGGACAATTTTTAAACCAATGAAAAAAATACTGACTGCTTTTGGGTCCGGTATTTTAAAGAGAAGCAGTATTCTGGCCCCATTGGTGATGATCAAGAATAAATTTAGGTCTGAAGTAAGCCTGTTGTTGGTGAAAAGACCTGGGTATACCGAGGATGACCTTAAAGTTAACACAGCTTTGATGGACTTGAGCACCCAATTGACGATTACCGAAAATGGAACCACCTATTTGGGGGTGACGGAGTATTTCCAGAAGGAGCACCCCGACATGTTATGTGTGTTTAGAAGAAAGCGTGGATTCTTTAAAAAACTATGGGAAAAGAACACCATACCTAAGTCGGAGTTCTTTGCAAAGATACCTGTACTGGTTCTCAGCGTTAAAAAAGATTAAGGAAACGGCGCAATTTTTGATACTTTCGGAAAAAAGTATTTCCTTTGCGCTCTCTTTGGGGGATTAGCTCAGTTGGCTAGAGCGCTTGCCTGGCAGGCAAGAGGTCACCGGTTCGAATCCGGTATTCTCCACAGTAACAGTAAGGCTTCAAGAGTTTTTAACTTTTGGAGCTTTTTTTATTTGCACGCAATTTGCACGCAAACTCAGGTCAAATTTGTTTTTGATTATT
>NZ_JBSXNR010000030.1:0-45446 GCF_056857735.1 Flagellimonas sp. L-11 | reverse complement strand
TTCTTCGTAATTTGTGCATACTTGAAGATTAAAAAAACCCCGTTTTTCGAGCTAGAGACTCATTTTCGGGGTTTTGTTATACCTAAATATACGAATTAATTATCTGATAATCAAATAATTACACTACTTCTGAACGTGCCTATCTTAATCCACACCCAAGATTATCCTTATCCTAAGGATGATGTATTTTGGTTTAAATCACTTCAAAAAATTGATCATGCTACTTTAAACACCCCTCGAAAACAAAATGGTCGAGAGCGTCTTAAAGATGATTCGTAAATCAAGAACCACGGATTTATTCTTGATGTAATAAAGGTCGTATTCCAGCTTTCTAATGGAGTCCTCCAGATTTTCACCATATTTATATTTGACCTGTGCCCAACCGGAGATGCCTGGTTTTACAAGGTGCCTAACATTGTAAAATGGAGTGACCTCGTTTAATTTGTCCACAAAAACCTTTCTTTCCGGTCTGGGCCCTATAAAGGACATATCTCCACGGATAATGGACCATACCTGTGGCAGTTCGTCCACCCTAAATTTTCGCAAAACCTTTCCGAATTTGGTAACCCTTGCATCGTTTTTGGTTGCCATTTTCGCGCCTTTTTTCTCGGCATCCACAACCATGGATCTAAACTTAAAAACTTTGTATTCCTTTCCATGTTTGCCCACCCTTAATTGGGTGTAAAAGAGAGGTCCGGGATTGAAAAAAATATTCAATAGAAATACAAATGGTATGGAAAGCAAAAAAGCGATTCCGGAGATCAAGGTTAGGAAAAAATTGAATGCAAAGTTGGCAATGCCCTGCAAGTAATGGATTTTATTATTGCTCAATTGCAAGATCTCGTAAAGGCTGTCATTGTGGGAATCTATGGGAAGTGCCTCATAGGTGCTTTCATAAAACGAAGTATAGGTGAGCACCTCTTTTCCCGACAACAATGAATTTACCAGCATATTTTCCATTTGTTTGGAAAAATGGTTGTAGCTCCTTGTATTGATAATGCACGAATCTATATTTTTTTCAATAAGCTTGTTCTCACTGATGGGGTCGCTATCCTCGGAATTTAAATAAGTGGAAACAACTTTATAGTAGGTCTCGTTGTCATCTCCATTGATATAGTCAAGGTTTTTCTCCAAACTATCCTTGGTCGTTTCGTCGTATATGTAGAGAACCCGTTTGGTCGTAGGGACAAATTTGAAAATATAATTGAAGAGCAAGCGCCATAACGATAACTGGATAGGGCAGAAAATGATGAAAACCAGTAAATACAATTGCCAATAGGCAAAAGCAAAGAAAAATGTGGTAACCCCCACTATGGAAATAGTGAACAAAAATGTAATGGTAAATATCCTTATAATGGAATAGGTGATGGATTTGGGAACCTTCTCCAGATTGTAGGTTTCAAAAATATACGCCAAAACAAAGTAAATGGCCACCCCAATGGCAACAATCGTTATTTGATAGAAAAGGGGGTCTTCATTCTGGTAATCAACGGCCCTTAAAACAAAGTTTCTTAGAGAGATCCCAATCAATGTCAAATCACCTAAAAACAGAATGGATTTTCTTTCTAAGGTATTCAGTAGAGGTTTTGTACTCATAATTTTCTATATGCTATTAGAGCTCAATTCAAATGTACGCCTAAGCACCAAGGGATAAAAATCCTATTGAACAAACGTTCATTTTTCGAGATTCATATACGAACACCCGATTTTTTTGAAGTTTGACGAAAAGAAATCCGAGAGTTCCCCTTCAGGATTTTTTAGTCTTAAATTTGGTTAAAACCATCATTCATTTTGTTATGACCAAGAACAATCTTCGCATCAATAAAATGTTCCCCGTAAGATTAGTTTTTCTAATTGATATATTGCTTACAAGTATATCTTTTGTGCTGTCGTACTTTCTGTGCTCCCTTATCCTTCCAGATATTTGGAACCACGGAATGTTGATCCAATTGCCAATTATTGTAGCGCTTACATCATTTATTTTTCTTTTTATAGGCATTTACAAAGGATATGTGAAATATAATACTGTACGTGAAGTATATAGCATTTTCAATGCCATTTGTCTGGCCAATATTTTAACAATAGTCCTAGTGGTCGTTAATGGAAAACTGTTTATGGAAAAGGATTTAATGGTACCGCTATCGATTATTATTGTCCACAGTATATTGAGCTTTAGTGCACTCGCAATCTCTAGGTATCTTTACAAATTCTTTACCCTAAAAATTTCAAAACAAGTACAAAATTCTTCTATACTGATCTATAACAATGCCTTGGAAGTAAAAAAACTAAAATCCATGATTTCCCTGCTTGAAGAAAGAAACGGGGGGAACGATCAATTTTTGGTATTGAACAGTGAACATTTTGTAAAACGGTTTAGTGATAAATATATTTCTAAAATAGATTCCTGGTACATACATGAGGATTTGCTCGGGAACTACAATGATGAATATATGGAGTTTATTGACAAGATCCTAAATAAGAGTGAAACCGTTTATTTGGTCAATCTGATTACAAAGGATTTGGATTCGTCACAGTATGAGTTAACATTGATTGACTTAAACAAAAATGGAGTCCTTGCCAATAAGAAACTTGGAAGTGGAGAAAATAAAGTCCTGCACGACCAAAAAGTAAGTGTCAATGAAAACCTGACCATTCCCATTGGCAACAATTCAAACTTCCTGAATCAACAATCCGTTTAAGTACATTCAACCTTGGCCCAATAAAGCCCATAGTTGGTGACATTTAATTAATGTCTATTGATATAGGTTATGGGCTAATCCGATCTTAATTTTCTATTTATCATGTCGTCTCATTCAAGAAGTATCTTGCTGTGATGTGCATTCCTTTCTACCTATCAAAAATCAATGAGTATTTCATGTAAGGGACTATACCTTATTTTACAAGGATTCAGGTTAACAAGAATAATATTACAAAATATAAGCCATTGATTGTCAGGTGTATGAATCAAAATGGCGTTCGTCGATCTTAATGGTAGTTGGTCTAATTGCCATTTCCGCTTTATGAGGGTTCAAGCTTGTGATTTATCTTCGTATGGTTCCCCAAACAATAACACAAGATGAAAATGAAAATCAGCACGTTTGGGGATTGTTTCCCCTCCCTTTACGTTTACCAAACCAACAAATAAAATGAAAGAACACTACTCCACAACGCAGAGGTGCGCGGGCTTCCTTTGTTTCCTTTTCCTTATTTTCTATAGTTCCTCGATTTCAGCTCAAGTAAGTTTTTCCCAAACATTGCTAAAGTATAATGGCAATGAGGATTTGAGTGGAGGGGTTACGGGAATGATGTATGGTCCCGATAATCGATTGTATGTTACCTCCCTCAAAGGAATGGTAAACATATTCACGATAGAACGGAACTTGACAAACGATTATGAAGTGCTTGATGTGGAGGTTTTGGATGATATCCAAGGTATTGTTAACCATGATGATGATGGATCGCCCTGTAGTGGAAGTTATTCCCAATGCCATACACGCGAGACCATAGGAATCGTAGTGAGCGGCTCGGCCGAGAACCCGGTTTTCTATGTCTCCTCTAGCGATGTTAGAATAGGCGCAGGTTCTGGGGGCGGTAACGGTGATGTAGGTCTGGACACCAACTCAGGGGTCATTACCAGGTTCAGCTGGACAGGGAGTTCATGGGACGTGGTGGATATTGTACGTGGGTTGCCAAGATCTGAGGAAAACCATGCTACAAATGGTTTGGATTTGGTAACGATAGGAGGCAAGGAATATTTATTGGTGGCCCAAGGAGGCCATACCAATGGGGGTGGCCCCTCGGTTAATTTTGTGTTTTCCACGGAATATGCACTTGCAGCAGCTATTTTGGCCATTGATCTTGATGCTATTAACAGTATGCCCGTACAATTGGACAATGGACGTCAATATGTTTACGACCTACCAACGCTTGATGACCCAACACGAGCCAATGTCAATGGTATAACCGATCCAGATTCGCCCGGTTACGATGGAGTCGACATCAATGATCCCTGGGGAGGCAACGATGGCCTAAACCAGGCAAAGGTGGTACCCAACGGTCCCGTTCAAATCCTATCACCGGGTTACAGGAATGCCTATGATTTGGTGGTCACAAATTCGGGCGCGCTTTATGTGACCGACAATGGTGCCAACGGGGGTTGGGGCGGGTTTCCAGTAAATGAGGGAACTGCCAATGTCAACAACGACTATGACCCAAATGAACCCGGAAGCCAATCCTATTCCGGTGGGGAGCACATAAACAATAAGGACCACCTACAATTGGTAACAACGGATTTGTCCACCTATACATTCTGGGAATATTATGGTGGCCATCCCAACCCTGTGCGAGCAAATCCTGCGGGAGCTGGTCTGTATACCGCTCCAGGCGATGGAAACCTAGGAGCTGTTTTTAGAACCCAAATATATGATCCAAGTTCTCCAGGCACCGGATACACAAGTGACCCCAGTATCGCACTCCCTGCAGATTGGCCCCCTGTTCCCGTGGAATTGGCCAACGTGGAGGAAGGAGACTGGCGTGGTCCGGACGAGGACAATCCCGATGGGCCATTGGATGGTGAAATTGCCGTATGGAGCACCAACACAAATGGAATTGCCGAATACAGGGCCTCCAATTTCAATGGGGCCATGCAAGGAGATCTGCTGGCCACGGCAAGCAGCGGAAATATAAGAAGGGTACAGTTGACCTCCGATGGGCAATTGGAAAGTTTGAACCAAAGCTTTTTGTCGGGAACAAAAGGCTATGTTTTGGCCATTGCGACTACCGACGATGAAGAAATTTTTCCCGGAACCATTTGGACAGGTGACCTAAGCGGTAACATTCAGGTGTTTGAACCCTTGGATTTTGTGGAATGCATACTGCCTGGAAATCCAGGGTATGACCCATTGGCCGATAATGATTTTGACGGCTATACCAATCAGGATGAAATCGATAACGGTACCGATATCTGTAACGGGGGATCACAACCTTCGGACTTCGATAGTCTACAAGGGGGTACATTGGTTTCCGATTTGAACGATCCCGATGACGATTTTGATGGTATTCCCGACGTGGATGACCCCTTCCAGTTGGGGGATCCCACTACAAACGGAAGCGATGCCTTTACCTTGCCCGTTGCCAATGATTTCTTTAACTACCAACAAGGGCTGGGCGGTTATCTTGGTTTGGGGCTCACAGGATTCATGAACAATGGAACCGGTAACGGGAATTGGCTCAATTTTACCGATAGGAGGGATGACCCCAACGATCCCAATCCAAACGATGTAATGGGGGGCGCGCCGGGAATTGTTACCATGCACATGACCTCGGGCACTGCATTGGGGATTTCCAATACCCAGGAAAAGGGGCTGCAATATGGTGCCCAAGTTGATGTAACCACCGGGGTATTCCGTGTTACAGGGGGCATGGTCGGGCTTACAGGTGAATCGCGTTTGTACGGCAATACGGAAGCAGTCAATGGCGAACTTGGATTTTTTATAGGGGACGGAACACAATCCAATTACATCAAATTTGTAGTCAATACCAATGGCTTTTTGGTACAGCAGGAAATAAACGATGAGGCCGATTCGCCGATCATCGTATCTATTCCAGAGCCTGATCGTCCTGAAACTGGAATTTTGTTCCATTTTGTGGTAAACCCTTCAACGGGAGAAGTGACTTTTGAATATCAAATTGATGGTGCGGCCCCTGTTGAGATAGGTCGTCTTACCGCAGGGGGAAGCATATTGGAAGCCATTCAAAATCAAGGAACGGATTTGGCCCTTGGACTTATAGGCACTTCCAATACCGAAGGGGTTGAGTTGGAAGGTAGCTGGGACTTTTTGAATATTACCGGAAGCTCGCCTACGGTGGTGCAAGGCATAGCTGATATGGAGCGTATTGTAGGCTCTTCCGATGAAACCATCGATTTGGATACCGTTTTTGATGATAACCTAGGCGTGGAAAATTTAAGCTACTCCGTTGAGAACAACACCGATCCCAACATTGGGGCAAGCATATCGGGCAATATGCTGACCATAACCTTACCTGCAACACCTGCGGAAAGCACAATCACCATTAGGGCGACCGATAGTGAATCCTTGTTTGTTGATATGTTCTTTACCGTTAAGGCCATAGAGGAAAGTATTGTGATCTATAGGGTTAATGCAGGAGGCCCGGAGATAGCATCCATTGATGGCGATATGGCCTGGGCCGCGGATCAGTCAAGCAATAACTCTCCATTTTTGGCAGAGCCGGGAACCAATACGACCTATGCAGGAACCATCACCAACTTGGACCCAAGTATTGAAGCCGATACCACACCCTTGGCCATATTCGATACCGAACGTTTCGATGAAGCGAGCGGTGCCCCGAACATGACCTACTCCTTTCCCGTTCCCAAAAACGGCAATTATGAGATACGCTTATACATGGGTAATGGCTACTCGGGTACATCGCAACCTGGGGAGCGCATTTTTGATGCACTTATAGAAGGAATTGATTTGCCCCTTATAACAGATATTGATCTTTCGGAAAAATTTGGACATGCATCGGGCGGTGTGATAAGTCATATCGTCAAAGTATCCGACGGGGCAATAGATATCGAGTTTTTGCATGGAGCTATCCAGAACCCTTTGGTCAATGGTATCGAGATTTTGGATGTTTCCGATAATAGCACACCCATATATGTATTTGATATCCCAAATCAAATCAGCACCCCCGGCGAACAGCTCAACGGAAGCTTGATCGTTGATGCCAATGGTGGGGACGGCAACCTGACCTATGCCGCCGAAGGGCTTCCATCAGGGCTCTTTATTGAACCGACCAATGGTCAAATAGGAGGGACCATAGAAGCAAATGCGACCGAGGGAAGTCCCTATGCTGTTACTATAACCGTTGATGATAGTGATGGTACAACGGAGGATGCTGCAATAGTCAGTTTTCAATGGACCATCGACGGGGAGTACTTCTGGACGGACAAGAATGAAAATTTAAATTATACGGCAAGACATGAAAACTCCTTTGTGCAAGCCGGTGATAAATTCTACCTCATGGGAGGTCGGGAAAATGCACAGACTATTGATATTTATGATTACGGAACGGATACTTGGACTTCATTATCCGACTCGGCCCCATTTGAGTTCAATCATTTCCAGGCCACAGAATACAAAGGCCTAATTTGGATCATTGGCTCCTTTAAAACAAATGCATTTCCCAATGAAATCCCCGCAGAATTTATCTGGATGTTCGACCCAGCTAGCCAAGAATGGATACAAGGACCCGAAATCCCGACCAATAGACGTCGTGGATCATCCGGTTTGGTGGTTTATCAAGATAAGTTTTATGTAGTGGGGGGAAACACCGACGGACATGACGGGGGGTATGTGCCCTGGTTTGACGTATACGACCCCAAAACAGGGACTTGGACCGCCCTAACGGATGCTCCAAGGGCAAGGGACCATTTTTCGGCAGTGGTTATTGGTGACAAGCTATATGCGGCGGGAGGAAGGCTTTCCGGTGGTAGCGGAGGGGTCTGGGCCCCCACAATCGCTGAGGTCGATGTTTATGATTTTGCAACGGGAAACTGGAGTACTTTGCCCAACGGACAAAATATTCCAACGCCAAGAGGTGGAGCCGCAACGGTCAATTTCAACGATAAGTTAGTAGTTATCGGAGGTGAGGTAGAAGATGAAGAAGTATATGGGGTATTGACGGATGATGCCCTTAAAATCACAGAAGAGTATGACCCTATCACAGGTGCTTGGAAGCGATTGCCGGATATGAATTACGAGAGGCATGGTACACAGGCCATTGTCTCGGGCCCAGGAATTCACATTTTGGCAGGTGCCCCGAGCAGGGGAGGAGGCAACCAAAAGAACATGGAGTTTTTGGGCGTGGATGCCCCAGTAGGAACGGCAAGTCAGGCGAGTACATTACAGTTTGCCGAGAGCGTTGCTTTTGAGGACGGTCAAACTCTCGATATAGATCTGTCCGTGATGGGCGGAAACGTGGGGGTATTTATTAGGTCCATTGGGATTTCGGGCACTAACGCTTCAGATTTCAGTATAGATTCTGGTGCGCTTGTCAATGCCCTTCTTAATCCCGGTCAAACCCATACCATAACCGTATCCTTAAATGGTGCCGGAGCAGGTAAAACCGCAACTTTAACCATTGACTATGGTAATTCAAATACGGCCAGTATAGCACTTACGGGAACCGACGTAGACAGTGAAGGTGTTGTGGGCCTTACCTTGGTGGACGCCTCCACGGACACGGACCTGTTCAACTTGGTGGACGGCCAGCAGATCGACCTTGGGCCGTCGGGCGGACAGGCCCTCAACATCAGGGCGAACACACTCGGTGGACCGGGCAGCGTGCTTTTCGAACTGACGGGCCCTGTTTCGGCCACCCAGCGTGAGGGCGTAGCGCCCTACGCGTTGTTCGGCGACCTATCGGGCAATTACAACGAGAGGGACCTTCCGTTGGGGAACTATACCCTTACGGCCACGGCCTATAATGGCAGTGGTTCGAGCAGCGGGGTCATGGGCCAACCCTTGAGCGTGAACTTTTCCTTGGTGACCGTGGCGGATGGGATGCCCGTAGCTATGGCAACCGCCGATGTGGAGACCGGAGAAGCTCCATTGACCGTAAATTTCACGGGAAGCGATTCCACGGACGATGTGGGCATAATCTCCTACGAGTGGGACTTTGGGGACGGCAGTGCGCCCTCCAACGAGGCGGACCCCGTCCATACCTATACGGCAGCGGGCAGTTATGATGCGGTGCTGACGGTGACCGATGGCGATGGTCAGACGGATACAACTGGCATAACCATAATTGCAAATACGGTGCAGAGCGATCCCCCTATTTCCTTTGCCGAAGCAGACCAAGTAAGCGGGGACGCTCCCTTGGAAATACAATTTACAGGAAGCAATTCCACGGACGATGTGGGCATAATCTCCTACGAGTGGGACTTTGGGGACGGCAGTGCGCCCTCCAACGAGGCGGACCCCGTCCATACCTATACGGCAGCGGGCAGTTACGATGCGGTGCTGACGGTGACCGATGGCGATGGTCAGACGGACACGGATTTTGTGGCCATAAATGTATCGGGGCCCCTGACCGAAGGTGTTGTGGGCCTTACCTTGGTGGACGCCTCCACGGACACGGACCTGTTCAACTTGGTGGATGGCCAGCAGATCGACCTTGGGCCGTCGGGCGGACAGGCCCTCAACATCAGGGCGAACACACTCGGTGGACCGGGCAGCGTACTTTTCGAACTGACGGGCCCTGTTTCGGCCACCCAGCGTGAGGGCGTAGCGCCCTACGCGTTGTTCGGTGACCTATCGGGCAATTACAACGAGAGGGACCTTCCGTTGGGGAACTATACCCTTACGGCCACGGCCTATAATGGCAGTGGTTCGAGCAGCGGGGTCATGGGCCAACCCTTGAGCGTGAACTTTTCCATAGTTTCTGGTTTAACAGGTAAACAAAGTTCTTCCAATATGGATAATGCACTCGTGAAATCTGAACCACAATTCAATGTAGAAAATAAGGTCATGCCTTTTGAAATTATATTGTTCCCAAACCCCGGGGCAACAGAGGTCACAATATCGACCAACTCACTTAACCCGGACCTGAAAGGAATTAGAATATTTGATGCTACCGGACAATTGGTGAGGTCCTTCAACCCATCAGAATTTAGGGATGGCAGGAATGATTATAAACTACCTGTCAATAGTTTGCAGTCAGGGGTGTATCATCTTGGCATCTTGACTTATGATGGGGAGACCTATTTTAAACAATTGATCATAAGAAAATAAACAATATCGTACTTAACTGGAAACTTATTTAATCAGTAAACAAGCTTAGTTCCAACCCTTTTTCCCAAATAGTTTTTGTACTGGACAAAGGATTGGTTTTTTGAGGTTGAATGATGAGAATTTTTGCGAATTCCCTGTGGATGTATGCCTATGGACCTACTCCTGTCAAAATACGGTCTTTTTATGGGAAGTGACAACCAGTAAAGCAATATGGCCAAACGCAATAAGAATAAACATGGCCCACGGTACATTTCATGATCAGTAGAAAGACTGGATCGTATTTTCCATGACTGGAAGTAATCGGTTCAGCACTTTTTTGGAAAGCTTGATGTCTTTCAACAGGGAAAGCTGCCTACTGTTGTGAATATCCGTTCCAACAAAATCAATAAGCTTGTCGCTGAGCAGTTTTTCGGCCATTTTTTGAACCCCTATACCATAAGCCTCTGGGCCAAGGGAAAGCAGATTGAGCTGGAATAATATCCCATTGGATTTCATGGATGGATATTTCCCATACTTCTGGTGAAAATACATATATCGCTCCGGATGGGCCAGAATTGGAAAATATTGGCGCTTTGCAATTTTTTCGACGGCAATATCAAAATTAAAGGAAGGTTGCAGGTAGGACATTTCGATCAGCAAATATTGTTTGCTCAAGGGCATCACCTCTTCTTTTTCCAAAATGCTCTCAAAATTATCGTCGATCATGTGTTCTGCAGCACAATCGATATTGACGTTGGACAACCCCTTGTTGCCCAATTCCATTGAAAGTTGGTCGTAGGCTTTTTTAATGGTGCCAGGGGTGTTATCGTAAAAATTGTGCATGATGTGGGGGGTGCAAATAAAATGGGTCATACCAAGTTCGGATAGGCCATTGATCAAATCCATGGAATCATCCACCGTCTTTGCCCCATCGTCAATACCTGGAAGTATGTGATTGTGGATATCCACCAACCCATACAAATGGTCTGCCAAAAATTCTTTCTTCTGAAAAAAACTGAACATGATTAAAATTTGGACTACTAAGATAATGGATATGTTGACTTAATGTCAAAACAGGGGAGAGCGACTGGTATAAAACAAAAACCGACCCTTTTAAAGGTCGGCCCGATGGATTCGCTACTATTTTTATCTAACTAAACTCAAGTACTAAGATAGGCCTTGTTCCGATGCGTAGGGGTTAACAAAAGATCAAAAAGGTTAATGAAAGATTAATAGGGTTAACCATTGGGTAATTAGCTGGTTATTTTTTGTTTATTTAGCAATATGCTGACCAAGAGAAACCTGTATGTACTTGTTTTTGTGATTGCCGTAATTGGCCTTTTGGTGGTGCAGTACCAATATTTGCGCGTGGGACTCGGCTTGGCACGGGCCCAATTTTCAGATAAAATAGATAAGGCAAGGCAGAACATTACCAGTGAATTGGCCGAGGTAAACTCCTTGACCTACACCCTTGGCAATACCATACGAAAGGACACCACCGAGCTAAGGATAGGGCTGGACAGTCTTGAAAAGGCATCCCAATACTATTTAAACGATTATATATCGTATCAGTTGAACGTTTCCGGAATTGATGCACCTTTTTCCTATACCCTGTACTCCCGGGATTCCATAACCTATTTAAGTTCTGTCAGGTCGCATCTTAAGGCCGAGGATAAATTGACCTACCCTATTGAAATTAAGGGGTATTTGCCGGAACTTTTAAAAAAGGAGGTGATTCTGGAAATCGGTTTTGAGGATTTGAACAAGTACTTCTTGGGACAAATACGAGGGTTGATCATTCCAGGGCTGTTATTTCTTTTGATGATCGTCATCGTCGTTGTATGGGTACTCCGGTCATTTTACTTGCAGCGAAGCATCAATACAACTACCAACGATTTCATCAATAACCTGACACATGAACTAAAAACCCCGGTTTTTTCCATAGGATTGGCCACCAAGATTTTGGAAAAAGATGTTCCGGACAATAAAAAAGCCGTGGTGCAGCTCATTCGCACCGAGTCGGATAGATTGAAAAAGCATATCGAAAAAGTGTTGGAGCTGGCCAGTATGGAATCGGGAAAAAAACTTTTGCGGTTCCAAACATTCGATTTTAGGCCGGATTTAAAGCGAATTTGCGAAGGTTTTGCCTTACTTGCGCAACATGAGGCCATTGCATTCAAGTACGAACTGGGGGAGGGCCCTTATAACATTCGGGCCGAAAAGTTTCATTTGGAAAACGTAATCGGTAATTTATTGGAGAACGCACGGAAGTATTCGGACGACCCCAAGGTAACACTGACCGCCCAAACCCAAAAAGGATGGCTACTCGTTCATATTTCGGACAACGGCCAGGGTATTGCCAAGGAGGACATCAAAAAAATTTTCAGTAAATATTATAGGGTAAAGAACGGGGATGTGCACAAGGTAAAAGGCTATGGTCTGGGATTGTATTATGTGCAAAAGATCATTAAAATGCACCGTGGCCAAATTTCGGTGAAAAGTGAATTGGGAGAAGGAACTACTTTTATGCTATCCCTTAAATTGACCAAAAATGGATAAAATGTACAAATTGATTTTGGTAGAAGACGATAATTCCCTAGGGTACTTGCTCTCGGAATATCTGGGAATGAAAGGTTTTTCGGTCACTTGGGCCAAGGATGCTTCGGAGGCCATAACCAAAACAAAAAGCAATGTGTTCGACCTGGCCATTTTGGATGTGATGCTTCCCGATATGGACGGATTTGAACTTTCCCAGAAAATAAAGGCGATCAATGCAGAGCTGCCATTTATCTTTTTAACGGCCCGTTCGCTCAAAATAGATGTTTTAAAAGGGTTTTCCTTAGGTGCGGTCGACTATTTAAAGAAGCCGATCGATGAGGAGGAGCTGGTGGTCCGTATCAATGCCCTGTTGTCCAGATTGGTCAGCGATCCGGCACACGAAGACCAGGTATCTCAGTACGAAATCGGGGACTATGTCCTCAATATGGACAATTTTGAGCTCAACTATAAAGGAAAACCGATAAAATTAACGGGCAAGGAGTTTGACCTATTGGCCTTGCTGGCCAAAAACAAAAACCAATTGTGCACCCACAAGGAAATATTGACCACGGTTTGGGACAAAAACGACTATTTCAACAAAAAAAGCCTTAATGTTTTTATATCACATTTACGAAAACATCTTGGCCAAGACCCCAAACTGAGTATAGTAAACGTGAGCCGTCGCGGGTTTATGCTTCGGGTAGAGGAGACTTAAACCAAATATTCTGGCTTGGTTTTTGATACCCTTTCAGAGAATCTGGTTACCGTTTGTTTATATGTTTAATTTTTTTAAAAATAGTTCCCCCAAGCCCTCTTTGCACCAATTGGACCATCTTTATGGCCAAACCATATGTAAATGTCCGTTAAAAGAGCAAATATCCTATTGTCAAAGACTCATCGAAAGTTCCAAGTATCATTTGGAGCAATCCTGCCCAAAAAAGGATTCCGATTATTTTAAGGACTTGATCGAAGCTGCGGATAAAGAACTTCAACGATTGAACTCCCAAAGAAAATCCTGATGGATTTGAGGTGAAACGCTGCAAAAAGCAGTAAATTTAGGATTGTAAAAAAAAACAGCAATGAAAAAATCAATCCTTGTTATAGCCCTACTTTCAATTTGTATCAACGCCTTTGCCACAGAAACCAAACTTATGGTCCGGGCAAAAGCAAAGGACGCCAAGTTCGTGGGAAGTTCCATAGGTGGGGCACATGTTATTGTTCGCAATACCCTGAACGGTGAAATTTTAGCAGAGGGAAACACGGTCGGTGCTACGGGGAACACAGATCTTATCATGAAAAGTCCCCATGAGCGCTACACGCAACTTAGCGATGACAAAACTGCTGGTTTTTTGGCCATTGTGGATATTGACAAACCTACCTTTGTTCGCGTGGAGGTGCTCTCTCCCGTCAATAAAAAAAATGCACAGATACAGGCCAGTACCGAACTTTGGCTGATACCCGGAAAGGATATTTTAGGTGATGGCGTGGTATTGGAGATCCCGGGTTTTGTGATCGATATATTGGAACCCAACACGCATCAATATATTTCTTTGGAATCGATTCCCGCATCCGGTATAAAGATTACGGCCAACATTGTGATGATGTGCGGCTGCCCGATTGAGAAGGATGGTATTTGGGATTCCAATCTTATGGAGGTCAGGGCCTTGGTGCAAAAAGATGGAGTATCTTTTGGCGAAACGGTATTGAACAATCCAAGCCAAAACACCTTTGAAGGAACTCTGAAAGTCACGGAGGTGGGATATTACCAAATTACGGTGTATGCCTATAATCCCAAAACAGGAAATACGGGGGTTGATACGATAAATTTTGTGGTACGGGGATAAAGCCCACCTCATACAGGTTCCAAAACGACATTCATTGATTGGGTTGTGTAAAATTGGTACCTTATGCCTTCCAACCAGTCCATTATGAAAAAGAACATTGTGTTCTCCATTTGTTTATTGATACTCAACGGAGCCTGCGATACTGCCCCAAAGGTTGACTTATTGGAGGAAGGTATTCCCTTAAAAATGGCAGCATATAGAAAAGAGCAGGTGTCCGATGTGGTATATAACCTATCTTTCGATATCCCATCCGAAAAACAGGACCCAATTCCTTCCAGATTAAAGTTGGATTTGGAAATCAACGACCTTTCCCACCCCTTATACCTCGATTTCAATGCAGCCGGTTCCTTGCTAAAAAGCATCAGTGTCAATGGAGAAGCGCAGGAAATCAACCATCAAAAAGAGCACATCATTGTTTCTGGGAACCTTAAGAAAGGCCCAAATACCATCGAAATTGCTTTTAATGCAGGCGAATTGTCCCTAAACCGCAACGAGGACTTTCTCTACACGCTTCTTGTTCCTGACCGTGCCAGTACGCTGTTTCCCTGTTTTGACCAGCCCAATATCAAAGCACGTTATATTTTAGATGTTACTGCTCCAAACGGATGGAAAGTATTATGCGGCGCACCTTTGGTGAAAAGTACCAAGAAAGGAGACAAGGTCCACTATAATTTTGATGAGAGCGATTCCATGAGCACTTACCTGTTCTCCATGGTCGCCGGAAAGTTCGAGTCCGTTACAGAGAACCCAGGGGTATTTGATATGACACTTTTATACCGGGAAACAGACTCGGTTAAGATAGAGCATAGCATTCCGACCATTTTTGATCTGCATCAACGATCCATAGATTTTTTAAAGGATTATACACGGTATGAGTTCCCGTTTCAAAAGTTGGATTATGTGGCCATTCCCGGGTTCCAGTATGGCGGAATGGAACATGTGGGGGCCATTCAATACCGGCAATCCTCCATTTTTTTGGATGAGAGCGCCACGGAGCGCCGCAGAATGGGAAGTGCCAAATTGATAGCCCATGAAACTTCCCACATGTGGTTTGGGGACATGGTGACGATGGACTGGTTCAACGATGTTTGGATGAAGGAAGTGTTTGCCAATTTTATGGCCGATAAAATCATAAACCCCACTTTCCCCGATATCAACCATAAGCTGCAATTCTTGATTTCCCATTACCGGAGCGCCTACGGGGAAGATAGGACCCGTGGCACCAATCCCATACGTCAACAACTGGACAACTTAAAAAATGCCGGTAGCCTGTATGGGGGAATCATTTATAACAAGGCCCCCATTATGATGCGCCAATTGGAAGCGGCCATAGGGGAGAAGGCCTTTCGCGATGGCATACGGGAATATATTTCAACCTACGCCTACAACAATGCCACTTGGGGTGACTTGGTGGAAATTTTGGACGAACGTACCCCCAAGGATTTGGAACAGTGGAGCGAGGTATGGGTAAATCAATCCGGCAGGCCTGTTTTAACGGAAGAAATCAATTATGAAGAAGGAAAAATAAAAAGCTTTACCATTTCCCAACATGCGGAAGATGGGAGCGATAAGCTATGGCCACAGTCTTTTGAGGTAACCTTGGTGTACCCGGAAGCCGCCCGTATTGTCCCGGTTACGATTTCTGGAGGTAGTGTCGATGTAAAGTTGGCAGTAGGATTGCCAAAACCCCAGGCCATTATCTATAATTCCAATGCCTTTGGATATGGCGTTTTTCCTTTGGATGCATCGGATTTGGCCATCATCCCGCAATTGAAGGACGAAGTAGCTCGCGCTTATGCCTATGTAAACACATATGAGAACGCATTGTCCGGGAACATATCCCCTCTCGAAGCCTTTGACCTATATATGGAAGGTATTCTCAATGAAAGCAACGAGTTTGTGCACGGAATGGTATGCGGACAGGCAAGTGCTATATTTTGGGGTTTCTTGGACGGGGAACAACGAACAAAAAAACAACCTTTGGTTGAGGAACTGCTCTGGAAGGAACTTCTTGATGATGGGCACAAACCCAATATTAAAAAGAACCTATTTGGGCTTTGGAAGGGATTGGCCTATTCGGACAATGCCAAAGAGCGGCTTTACCAAATTTGGAACAAAAACCTTGAGATTCCCGATTTAAAGTTAAATCAAGATGATTATACCGACATGGCCATGTCCCTTGCGCTTTACGAGCACGATAAAACACCGGCCATATTGGAAAAGGCCAAAGCGCAGTTGAAAAATCCGGATAAAGTGAAACGTTTTGAGTTTTTATTGCCAGCTCTTTCATCGGATGTCGCCGTGCGGGATGCCTTTTTTGAGTCGCTCAAGGAAGCCCAAAACCGTGAAAAGGAATCTTGGGTGGGCACGGCATGTGCTTTTATACATCATCCGATTCGTCAAAAAACAGCGATCAAACATTTGCCCTTGGCTTTGGAACTGCTCGAAGAAATACAAAAAACAGGGGATATTTTCTTTCCCAAGCGATGGCTTACATCCACTGTAGGGCAATATCAATCCGATAAGGCCTATGGGATGGTCGAAACGTATTTATCGCAGCATCCTGATATGGAGCCATCATTAAAGGGCAAGCTTTTGCAGGCTTCGGATGATTTGTATCGTTTTGTAAATCAGGAGTAAAGACAATTTTTCTTCGTATTATGTGACTTTAGTTACAAGTGAATCACTCTAAATAATTGTTTTTCAGTGTTTTGATGATCAGGATCATTGTGTTCTTGTAGCAGTGGCCATACTTTGGTTCCAATAAATTTTATAAATACGAGTACCATGAAAAAGATTTTAATGTTGGTGTTCGTTGTTCTTGGAACAATGACGCTGATGGCACAGGACAGGGATAGGGACAGAGTCCAAGATCCCGATCAAGATCGAGACCGTTTAATGCTAATCGATGGCGATGTACTTCAAATTCGAGATCATGACCAGATGCGTTTGCAAGACCCCATTACGTTGAACGATGGAACGGTAGTTAACCCAAGTGGAACCTATTTTACCCGAGATCGAGATAGACTTAGGTTAAAAGATGGTGAATGTTTGGATAGTGATGGAATTAAATATCGCAATGAGTATCAGTATCGTTACAAAGTGATGCAAGCTGATAAAGGACTTACCGATGCACAGATTCAGCAACGCAACCAAAACAGGTATCAATTGATGCTCATTGATGGAGATGTATATCAAATCAGGACGCAATCACAAAACAGATTGCAGCAACGGCTTGAGCTTGCAGATGGAACCACGGTTGACCCAGACGGTACCTACATGAATCAAAATCGTCAGCAATTGAGGCTTCAAGACGGTGAATGTTTGAATTTGAATGGTGAAAAGTTCACAAACATGTACAAGCATCGTAAAATGATGGCAAACAAGAATATGAAGTCCATCAAAAACATGAAGTCTAAAAAATCCATGAACAAGGCTGCTCTTAAGAAAAAAAAGGGCGTCATGTGATGGTACTGGATATAGGGTTTGATCAATAGTATATGGTCGGGCCCTTGTCCTTTCTTAATTGATTTATCATGAAACGGTATGTACCCTTAAGTGTGATCTTGTGTTTAGGTACCCTAATGGGTGTATTTGCACAAAGGACCGGCAAGGAAAAGTCCGATAGCGAAGATTCCTATGTTTTGATGGATATAAGTCACATGAACGATGCGGTTTTTATGGGTAGGCGAGATTCCATAGCTGCTCCGTACCTATTGCCTTCCATTGGATATTATGACAAATCGGGATTGTTCATTGATGCCACTGTATCCTATCTAACAAGTTCCGATAAGCAACGCGTGGACCTTTTTTATTTGACTGGTGGGTATTTGTTTGATTCCAATAATTGGAGCGGAGGTGTTTCCGGAACGGCTTATTTTTACAATGAAGATAGTTACAATGTACAATCCGAGGTGGTCGCGGACATCACGGGTTTGATCGGTTACGATTTTAAATTGCTGGAACTATCGGTTTATGCCAGTTCCTATTTCAATAAGAATAGCTCACCCGATATGTTTTTAGGCCTTATGGCCGATCATACCTTTAGGGCATTTGACGATCATTTGTTGTTTGCTCCCCGATTTTCGGTTTATGCAGGATCCCAATACTTTTACGAAGAATACTACACTGCCAGCCGATTGGGCAATAGAAAAAGCAGTGGTGGTCAGGGTAGTGGTCCGGGGGGTTCTGTTGGTCCGGGAACCGAAATTACGATCGTGCACATTGCAGAGGCATCTGAATTCAATGTGCTCAATATGGAACTAGGCCTTCCCTTCCAATACCATTTCGACCAATTTATTTTGTCGTTTACACCTACTTGGGCATTTCCCCAGACCCCTGCAACCCTTACCACGGACACGGGTACATTTGAAGAGGATTTGGAGCATGTATTTTATTGGTCGGTAGGCATAAGCTACTGGTTCAACACATATAAGAAGAAATAAGGTTTCTATTTTCTATTGGGGCAAATAGTCCATAGGTTTTGGCCGCTGGTGGTTATCCTGTCCAAGTGCCCCACAAAGGATTCATCCTTCATTAAAAAATGAACATGTACAAAACCATTGGTATGTGTAAAAACTTCTTGGTGATGTTCGGAGTAAAACCCAACAAATCCCCCTTTGGCATTTTCAAATGAAAACTTTTGTGATTTCACTCCCTCTCGATAACCTTTCACTTCGGGCAAACAAAGGATAACAATATGGGGAAGAATAAGACATACGATGCCATCGCTAAAGGGAAAGCTTTTGCAGGCTTCGGATGATCTGTATCGTTTTGTCGGGATGGGATGGACCCATCTTAATGGATTTGATATACGTATATTGTTAATTATGGTTTAGGTTTCAGAACTCCACATACTCTTTTACAACACTAAGAACAATCCGCACAGGTACCCGTTAAAACACAGTTGACACTTTCAACCTTATAGCCCATAGGCAACGAAAAATCCACTTTTTCCTTTAAACAGGCGATAGTTTGGCAACTGGTACAACGAAAGTGGAAGTGGCTATCCGGCAAGGACTTCCCATCACAGTCCATGCAGATTGCAAAATACTGTTTACCATCCTCCGCTACAATATTATGGACCAGACCATCCTCACAAAACCGGTTTAAGATTCTGTATATGGTCGCCCTATTGATATCCATATCGATTTTGTCCTCAATGGCATCATGGCTCATGGCCTTGCCACTCTGGGACAATAAATCCAAGATTGCCTGTTTCGTTGGTGTGTTTCTTCTTTTCATAAATTATTAATGCGACATTGTTGCAATAATATAAAATATTCATAAGTTTGACAAAAATTTCGGGCTTACAAATCACATTATGGAAAAAAACAAGATATACGATGTTATTATTATAGGAGGGAGTTATGCAGGGCTTTCGGCAGCTATGGCCCTCGGAAGGTCGTTAAACCAAACCTTGGTTATTGATGGGGGCGAGCCATGTAATAGGCAAACTCCACATTCCCACAATTTTTTGACTCAAGACGGCAAACCTCCCAAGGAGATTGCCGACCTCGCAACAAGGCAGGTTAAGGACTATGAAAGTGTTGCGTTTTTTAAAGGCTTTGCATTAAATGCAAGTACATCTACAAGTGGTTTTCTTGTCCGTACCGATACTGGGGATGTTTTTGAGGGAAAAAAATTGATTATGGCCACAGGCATCAAGGATTTGCTGCCTGATATTCCGGGTTTTCAAGAATGCTGGGGGATTTCCGTGATACATTGTCCCTATTGCCATGGGTATGAATACCGCGGTAAAAAAACAGGGATATGGGCACCGGCAGAAAAAGCATTTCATTTGGCTCCGTTGTTGCTCAACCTTACCGATGATCTTACCATTCTAGGCCAAGAAGTGTCAAATTTTACCGAAGAAGAGTTAAAAACACTTCAAAAGCATGGTGTCAAAATGGTAAATCATAATGTTATGGCAATTGAACATGAAAATGGATACCTCCATAAAGTGGTCCTTGATAATGGGGACAAAATTTCCTTTTCGGCCGTTTATGCGGGTGTCCCATTTGAACAAAGTTCGGATATTCCCAATTCGCTGGGCTGTGAACTTACCGAAAAAGGTTTTATTAAAACGGACCATTTTCAGAAGACCACTGTGCCTGGAGTGTTTGCTTGTGGGGACAACAGTATTTCCATGCGGTCGGTTGCCCAAGCTGTGGCATCGGGCAACTTGGCAGGCGCCATGGCCAATATGGAACTCTCGAAAGAATCATTTTAAAAGAATCATTTTAAAACAAACTTCATGAAGATAAAAAACCAAACTTTTGACATAATTGCACTTACAAGCTCGTTTATTTGTGCCATTCACTGCGCGGCTGTGCCCATTCTGCTATCATTCCCATCCTTGTCCAGCCTACATTTTTTACACAATCCACTTATTGAATGGTCGTTTATCGGACTTGGTGTTGTCTTTGTATTTGTTTCCCTTTGGCCGAGCTATAAAAAAGTACATCGTAAATCAAGGCCTTTGCTCATTGCCGCCCTTGGTTTTGGTATAATTGCACTGGGCAGGTTGGATTTCAGCGGAACTTGGGAAGTCGTACATACGGTGTTTGGGGCCATCATGGTTGCTGTGGCCCATTTTATAAACTGGAAGTTGTTGCGTTTTAGGGGAGGGCATAAACATTAAAGTGCCGGGGGACAAACTTGATCATAATTTTAGCATCGACCTAACTGTTTTTGGACCAGGAGAATGTCCAAAATGTAAGAAACACCACCTCTTGGTATTTTCTATGTGCACAGTTTATGGGAAAGCCCCTTTAATTAAAAACATGCAAGCGATAGCTGGTGGCTTGGGGGTTAACCCACCGCCGGTTCCATTAAACGCAATTGTTTTTTATAGGCATTAAAGTAAGCCTCAACGCCTATGGGGAGGGTCGAATTTTGCGGTATGTGTCCAAAGCTCATGCCATAAGCGGCGGGAATGCCCAATGGGGAAATCCTGTCCATGATTACTTCCCTTAACGTAAAGTTTTCGGTAGTACGTTTACGGTCGCACCCTTTGCAAACACCAAAAATTATTCCCTTGGCCTTGGTAAAGCTTTCAACATCGCTAAGTTGGGTAAGCATACGGTCAATGCGGTACGGGGCTTCCTCCACATCTTCCAATAGTACGAGTTTGTCCGTAAAGTCGATTTCATAAGGAGTTCCTATCATGGCGGCCACCAAGGTTAAACTACCCCCTACAAGCTCGCCTTGACCAATGCCGGCGGTAATCGTATATCGGTAGTATTCGCTGTTGCGGTATTGTTTCGGGTCTTTTAATATGGCATTTTTGATGGGCAGTGTTTGCTGTGGTTCCATCAATACTTTTTTGAAGTAAACCTGACTGTACTCATCATCCAGCGTTTTTCCAACTGGTCCGTGAAAACCAATAAGACCGGTTTTTTTATAAATGGTGTTGATCAATGCGGTGATGTCGCTGAAACCAATTAAGGCCTTTGGGTTGTTTTCGATGACCCCATAATCCAATAAGTCAAGAATACGGGTGCATCCATATCCGCCACGGGCACAGAGAATGGCATCAATATCCGGGTTGGCAAACATTTCGTTCACATCCTTTGCGCGTTCTTCGTCGGTATCGCTGAAATAACCGTAATTACCTTTTATACGATCGGTGTGATAGGTCTTGAAACCCATTTTTTGCAGCGTGTCCAAAGCCAGATAGAGTGCTTCCTGTTCAATGGCAAATCCAGGGGCAACAAGGCCAATGGTATCCCCAAGTTTTAATTTTTTGGGCTTGATCTTGGGCTTGGGATCTGGGAAAGTTTGATGGCCCCAAGTGGTTTGGTGCAAAAGGGTGGCAGCTCCCAGAGCTGTTGCCGATTTTAAAAAACTTCTTCTTTTGGACATTGTTGAATCCCTCATAGAGGGTTTGACTCCCCGACGTTCTAGGTCGAAATGGATTATTTTTTTGGTTTGTACACCCCGTAGGCTTGCCCCCGAGGCAGTTGATTTATCAATACAAAATATAAAAATGCACAAAATTTAAAAGAACAGCATCAATTAATCACTGTTTCTTTCGTCTCTTAGTAATTGTCTTTGGATTTTTCTGATGGCCGATTCGATGGATTTTTCGGGTTCTATGATATTGTATTCGCCCCAAAAATCAGGATCCGAGAAGCCGGAGGCCTCATCACTTAGGATAATGGACTTTCGGATCTGTTGCCGATATCTGGGCCTTTCGGTCTTGCTTACTCTTTCCCAATCGGTGATGGCCATTTCGGCTGTCATGCTGTACTGTGAATTGAACCATTTATCGGCCCAGTCCACTTTAAACTCCATAAATACGCTGCTATAGCCGTAATGCCACTTTCCATCTTTTTCCCGGTAATCAACACGGTAGGAGACCTCTGTGGGCCATACATCCACTTTCGCGGGCTTTCTGCGCACAAAAAGTTGGGCAGCTTTGTTCCTATCTGTAATGTTCAATGAAAAAATGGCACCGGTTAAGATCTTATTCTCGACATCGATGTACAGTTCCCCGCGATATAAGGGCTCCAAAATACCTTCATGCTGATTGAATTTGATGACATAGATCAACCGATCATTGGTCATTGTGGAGCGATCAAAGGTAAATTTGTAGTTGGATAGGGACTCTTCCGAGAATATATATTCCGGGTACTTCATCATATCTACATACAAGGTGTTGTAAGGCCCCCCCTGAAGCTTTAGTGCCACGGTGTCCAACTTGCTGTAATCGGTGCTTTTTCTAGCCTTGTAAAGTTCAACGGCATCGTCCCGGGTGGAACTGTAAGGTGTTTTGTATACATTGACCACCGCTTCAGCCAAAGAAACGTTCCTTCTTCGTCTTTTTATGGTTTCTCGATAAAAGGCCGTCATTAACGAAGGATCTTCAAAATAATTCTCATCCCTGTTCTTTAGGGTCTCCTTGACCAAGGCCAACGCATCTTTTGGGGCGTTCACATTGATTTCCGAAAGCCTTGTAACGGACACCTCTAAGGATATTTCGTTTTTTTCACGTTCAAGGCTGGCAATGGGAACCTTTTTGGTTTTGTAGCCCAAAAATGAAACCACCACATTTTTGTTGGTGTATTCTTTGGGTACTTTTAAAAGAAAGTTTCCTTCTGTATTGGTAATGGTACTTATGTTGGTGCCTTCTACAGTGAGTGTGGCAAAAACCAAAGATTTATTGCTCGATGCCTCTTTGACCTCCCCACTATATTCATTGAAATCGACCGCTGCACCGTCTTGTTGAAAAGCAAAGGCCTCTGTTGGGCTTAACAGTGCCATAGCGCATAGTGCCAATGGCAAAAATGCATGGTGTTTTATGTTTAAAATCAATGATGGGATTCTCAGCGGCATATCGGCAATTTTTCTTTGTTATTTTTTATTAAATATACAAAATTTAGGGCGCAAATTTTCGTACCATTTTAGTTAAAAAACCGAACAATCCACTTAAAATCAGTTTGTAGGAACTTTAGTCCACCATAAAGAGCGCATTGGCAAAAAACAACTTGCCGTTTTCCCAAAATCCTCGGAACAAGGGGTTGTCCACCAAATAAATTACATGGCCGCGACCAAAATTTTCCACCCCGAATATTAAGGATTCGGAAATCTTTTTCTGTGCCTCTATACCTGCAAAACCAGAAAAGGGTTTGGTGTTTTGTTCGAGGTACACCGCATTTCCGTTGTCCAGATATTCATAGGCACTGCTTCCTAGCTTTAAAGAGAAATAATCGGAACCATAGCCGTAGGCCAATGGATTGGAGCTATCCACCTTGGTCTTGAAGATTGCGCCGGTAATCGCTCCCTTGATGCGTTCCCGCTCCCAATCTTTATAGGGTTGGGGGGTGTTTTCGGTGGAATCCTTTTCCACTTTCTTTTTCTTGATCCCAAATCCCTTTTTACCATCAAGGGCATCGATGGACCCGCCCATGGCAATGATTTTTCCGCCTTGTCTTACCCAATTCTTTAGCTTGGATAGTTGGTCTTCGTTAAAATGGTTGTCGTAACGCCCATCCGGCAGAACCAAAATGTTGTACTCGTTCAAGTCCACCCGGTTTGCATAGTCATCATCAATAACGGTAAGAGGGTAATGCAATTGTCGCTCAAAAAAGTGCCAAATTTCCCCGAATCGTAATGTTGAGGTGGGGCCACCGGATAAAACGGCGATCTTTGGCCTGCTTATCATTTGAATGGAAGAGGAACCAAAATCCTTACCTGAATCCACAAAACCTGTACTTGTGGAGGTAATCTCCTTTTTAAATGTAGCAGCAATGGTTTGCAGGGTTTGAATAAAATCTTCCTTGTTTTCGTTATCACCTTTGGTGATGATCAACGTACCACGCGCAAAGGATTTGCCTTCGATACTAAAAGGGTGGTCTGCTTTGCGAACCCTTATTCCCTCGTTTAGTAGGGCCGCCAAAAATCGGGCATCGTCCATGCTGTTCCAATCGGTCAGATAGGCATAGCTTCCGTTATTGATACCTGAAGGTACCATAACTTCTTCCGTGTTTAGGGAAGATACTTTGGACGTGGAGGCAATGGCGTCCAATCCATAGGCGTAGGGCAGCGACCAAGCGGTGATATCGTAGGTCAAAGAATCCGAAAGTTTGGCATTGGGCTCGAACAATACTTTTACCAAGGTGCCTTTGGGCTGGTCGGTAGATACTACCATACCATTTTTGTTGATGGACAGGCTGCCGTTGTTTCCGGTACCGTAGCTATGTCCTTTGTAAGAACCACTGGAAAGATCGCCGTATACAATATTGTGTTTGTCCAAAAGGGATTTAAGGGCATTCAATTTGTCCTTGCCGCCCTTTAGTACATAGCTTTTGTACTTAAAATCCTTATTTTGATGGAACTTCCTGAATTCCTCATTCAATTTATCCGCATTCTGGGAAGAAACCTCCACGGTGGAGAGCCCAGTGGTAAAGTGATGGGCAATCCGGTCTTTTAAGGTAAGTGTGTCACCAATAGCCGTGATAATCCCAAGCCCGGCCCTGCCACTTCCACCTTGTTCGTAGGTCATTCCAACAGAGCCGTTGTAAATGGGGTAGGTATCACCATAGCTGGGGTATAAGAGGTCAAAAACTTCTTTGGTGAAGTAAAACCAACCGTTGGCATCAAAATATTTGGCGTGATTTCTACCAAGGGTTACTTGAAAATCACGCTGAAAATCGGTGATCACCTCATGATAGGGTTCTGCCGCAGGTGCAAAATAATAGGGATTGTTCACCCCCTGCTCATGGAAATCCACATGGATGTGGGGCAACCATTGGTTGAACATTTTTAACCGTTGTTGGCTCTCTACCTGTGTCAACCACGCCCAGTCACGGTTCAGGTCGAACATATAATGGTTGCTCCGTCCGCTCCACCAACCTTCGTGGTGTTCCTTGCTGTTGGGATCCACTTGATACGGGCTGTTCTTATATTGATTGTACCAGTTGCTGTATCTGTCGCGCCCATCCGGGTTGATACACGGATCCATAATCACCACGGTGTTTTCCAGATAAGAACTCTTTTTGGTCAAAAGTTCATAAATGGTCTTCATGGAAGCCTCTGTGCTCACACTTTCGTTACCGTGTACATTATAGCTCAGCCAAACAATGGCCTTGGATGCATTTCCTCCTCCTCCTTCGGTATCCTTTAAATGATCCTGTCTGATGGTTTCCAGATTGGCCAAGTTTTCTGCGGAGGATACGTAGGCCAAGATCAAAGGCCTACGCTCGTAGGTCTGGCCATAAAAGGTAAGCTGCACCCTGTCCGGGGCGGATTCAGCCAAATACTCGTAATAATCCACCACTTCGTGATGACGGGTAAACTGTGTTCCGAGTTCGTACCCCAAAAATTCTGATGGGGATTTTAGTTGTTGTGCCGATACGGAAATTGATACGAAAAGAATGAGGGAAAATAAAAATCTGGTCATGCTTGGGTTAATTGGTTCTACCAAATCTACTAATAAATTGAGGCAGAATCCTAATTTTATTGGGCCCGACCCGCTAAAACCACATAAAATTCAATTAACGTATTTTTGGGATGAGAAAAAAAGAAGAGACTTATCTTTGAACACCTCATTGCAATTTTTAATGGAAGTAGAATGTATACCCTTTAAGGAGACCGGTTATTTTTCCCAATTAATTTGTGACTATCTCGATCAGAAAAAAGAATTATCCCCTTTTTTTAATAGATATCCTTTGCCCGAAAACTTTGGTGATCAAATCAAAGAAAAGGCCACAAACTATCCCAAAGCGCATCGAAAAGTCTTGGTCAATGCATTAAAGGAGCAATACCAAGGCGTTGAGGTTTCCAATGCAACGCAAAAAAATAGGGATGCCTTGTCCAAAGAGACCACATTTACGGTGGTAACCGGGCATCAGTTAAATTTATTTACGGGGCCCCTGTACTTCCTTTATAAAATTGTATCCACCATCAATTTGGCCAAACAACTCAATAAGGAACATCCAAAAAACCACTTTGTGCCGGTTTATTGGATGGCCACGGAGGATCATGATTTTGATGAGATCAATTATTTTAACCTGCACGGAAAAAAGGTGCTTTGGAACAAAAAGGCATCTGGAGCGGTAGGTCGATTATCTACGGAAGGCCTGGAGGAGGTGTTCGAGATATTTTCTGCGGAACTTGGAAATTTAGGACTTACAGAAAAGCTGAAAGACCTGTTTAAAAAAGCATATTTAGAGCATTCAACCCTTACCGAAGCCACCCGGTATCTTGCCAATGCACTGTTTGGTGACCAAGGTTTGGTGATTGTGGACGGCGATGATAAAGGTTTGAAGGAATTACTCGTTCCCTATGCCAAAAAGGATATACTGGAGCACACACCCCATAAAAAAATATCGGAAACAATCGATGCATTGGGGAAAGCTTCTCCGGACTATACCATTCAGGTAAACCCAAGGGAGATCAACTATTTTTATTTAAAGGATGGTCTGCGAGAACGAATTATCCTAAAAAAAGGGAAATACCATGTGATCAATACGCATATCGATTTTACCGAGGAAGAACTTTTAAAGGAACTTGACGGGCATCCCGAACGGTTTTCGCCCAATGTAGTGGCGCGACCTTTGTACCAAGAAGTGATTTTGCCCAACCTTTGCTACATTGGCGGGGGAGGGGAATTGGCCTATTGGTTGGAGCTTAAATCCTATTTTGATGGGGTTGGGGTTACATTTCCTATGTTGATGCTTCGAAATTCAGCTTTGCTCATAACGGAAAAGCAATCGGAAAAAGTGGAACGGATGGGATTGAAGGTTTCCCATCTATTCATGAAACAACATTCGCTGATCAATAAAAAGATACGCGACATCTCCAATATCGACATCGATTTTTCGCCACAGAAACAGTTGTTGGAAGAGCAGTTCCAGCACATGTACGAACTGGCCGAACAAACCGATAAAAGCTTTTTGGGAGCTGTAAAGGCGCAGGAGGTAAAGCAGAAAAAAGGCTTGGACAACTTGGAAAAACGGTTGTTGCGAGCCCAAAAAAGAAAATTAAAGGACCATGTGGTGCGGTTGACCGATCTTCAAAATGAGTTGTTCCCCAACCGATCGCTACAGGAAAGACAGCTCAACTTTTCGGAAATATACATGGAAATGGGAGAGGATTTGATTCCTTTGCTGTTGGAGACATTGGACCCCTTTTCCAAAGGCTTTACAATTTTAAGGCACAATTGATTGCTGCCTGATACCATTCAATACATTGATCTTTTTCATAAAAGCTTGCAACCAAAGTAGGGTATTTATGCTCTGGGTTGTTCCATAGGTGTAAATAGCTATGAAAATTTAAATTTTGAGTTGGTTAACTCATATGTTTAGGTTGGTTTTGATTTTATTTTTATTGAAAAGCCCTGGAGTGGTTCCCAGGGCTTTTTGTTTTTTATTGGCTTAAAATGATTTTAGAACAAATCCTTGAAATGTGATTTTACTTCGAACAGCGTAGCCTCCTTCATGGTGTCGAACCTAATATCGGCATGTCCTACACGCTCTTCGGGACCTATACCCACACTGTGAAAGTTGCCGGCTTTGGCAGCATCTATCCCTTTCTCGGCATCCTCAAAAACAATGCAGTTTTCTGGGCGCAATCCTAATCTTTCCGAAGCATAAAGGAAAATATCCGGGGCAGGCTTGCTTTTGGAAACGCTATTGCCATCACCGATTACATCAAAAAAATGGGTGGCCTTGAGCTGTTTCAACACTTTTGGGGCATTTTTACTGGCACTACCAAGGGCAACGCTAAAGCCCTCGGACCTTAAATGAGTTAAAAGTTCCCTGGCACCCGGCAAATAATCCTCTTGTGTCATGCTATCCAAACTTTCAACATATATGTCGTTCTTTTTTGTGGCAAGTTCAAGAATGGTCGCATCGTCCAAGCTAAGCCCGTTATGGTCCATTATCACCTTTATGGAATCCATTCTGGATATTCCCCGTAGTTTTTCATTAAGGGCACGATCAAATTGCCAACCCATATCGTCCGACAATTTTTTCCAAGCAGCGTAATGCAGTTCGGCAGTATCTGTGATTACGCCATCCAAATCAAAAATAAATCCCTTGATCATGGTCAGTGTTATTTAAAGGGCAAAGAAATAATGAAATCAGTTAAGAAAAAAACTAGATAAGTATGTACTTTTTTCAAAAGAAAGTGTAGGGCGCCTTTATAAAGATTGAGTTGTTGATAACCCGTTGGAATAACTTCATGGAAAAAGTTGTCTTAAATATCCTTTAAAAGATACTTTTGCAACTAAAGCAAATTCCTATTTTTGCCCATGCATAACAACGTACTCATCCTAGACTTTGGTTCCCAGTACACACAACTGATCGCAAGACGCGTTAGGGAACTCAACATTTACTCAGAAATTAAACCCTACAATAAACTGCCCGAGGATTTATCGGATTACAAGGCGGTTATCCTTTCCGGTTCACCATCTTCGGTGCGCTCGGAGCATGCCCCGCATCCCGATTTGTCCGAAATAAAAGGCAAGAAACCTTTGTTGGGCATTTGCTATGGTGCACAATATCTATCCCATTTTCATGGTGGTAACGTGGCTCCGTCCGCCACTCGGGAATATGGGAGGGCCAATCTGTCCTATGTAAATCCAGAAGACGATTTTTTACAAGGCATTGGCGAAGGAAGCCAAGTGTGGATGAGCCATAGCGATACCATTAAGGAACTGCCCGAAGGAGCCATCCGTTTGGCCAGTACCCATGATGTGGAAAATGCAGCTTATAAGATTGATGGTGAAATGACCTACGGGATTCAATTCCACCCCGAAGTGTACCACACCACCGATGGTAAAAAGCTATTGGAAAACTTTTTGGTGAACATTGCTGGATTAAAACAGGATTGGACGCCGGATGCTTTTGTTGAAACAACCGTGGAAGAGCTTCGCAAGGAAATCGGTGACGAAAAAGTCATCTTGGGACTTTCCGGTGGAGTGGACTCCAGTGTGGCGGCCATGTTGTTGCACAAAGCGATTGGCGATCATTTGTACTGTATTTTCGTGAACAACGGTCTTTTGCGCAAAAACGAGTTCGAAAGTGTTTTGGACCAATACAAGCATATGGGATTAAATGTTAAGGGTGTTGATGCTTCGGCACGCTTTTTGGATGCCCTGAAAGGAGAATCGGACCCTGAAGGTAAAAGAAAAATCATCGGCAGGGTCTTTATTGAGGTTTTTGATGATGAGTCCCACAAAGTGGAAAATGCGAAATGGTTGGCGCAAGGAACCATTTATCCGGATAGGATTGAATCGGTATCGGCCAGCGGTGGACCATCAGCGGTAATAAAAAGTCACCACAATGTAGGCGGATTGCCCGATTATATGAAATTGAAAGTGGTGGAACCCTTGAAAATGTTGTTCAAAGATGAGGTGCGAAGAGTGGGGGCAAGTATGGATATGCCCGCAGAAATTTTGGGAAGACATCCGTTTCCGGGCCCCGGTCTTGGAATCCGTATCTTGGGAGATATAACCGCAGAAAAAGTGGCTATTTTGCAAGAAGTGGATGCCATTTTTATTGATGGACTCAAAAAATGGGGACTTTATGACAAGGTTTGGCAGGCCGGAGCCATGCTTTTGCCTGTAGATAGTGTAGGGGTAATGGGAGATGAGCGCACCTACGAAAAATGTGTAGCACTCAGAGCTGTTGAAAGCACCGATGGAATGACGGCCGATTGGGTGAATTTACCCTACGAATTCCTGCAAAAGACCTCTAATGATATAATAAATAAAGTTAAAGGCGTTAATAGAGTGGTGTACGACATTAGCTCAAAACCACCGGCAACTATAGAATGGGAATGAAAAAACATATGTTACAACTGGTTTTTACCATGGTCTTTTTGTTGGCCATGGTGCCGGTATCCGCACAAAACTACGCAACACATGCTGTAAAGGAAGGGGAAACGCTTAAAAGCATTTCCCAACAATACAGGGTAACGCCCTACAGCATTTTACAGGCCAACAAGGAAATCAAAAGTGCTTCCGATGTAAAGGAAAACACCATACTTATAATTCCCTTGAACGGAAAACCTGTTGAAACCAAAACGGAGACAAAAGAGGAACAAGAGGAAGAAGAAGTAAAGCCGATTCGTTTCATACGGCACAGGGTACGAAGAAAGGAAACCCTTTTTGGACTAACGCAGAAATACAACATTACCGAGGATCAACTAAAGAGATACAACACCAAATTGTATTCCGAAACCCTAGAACGTAGGATGGTGCTCCAAATCCCTGTGTTTCCCGAGGTGGACCCCGATGAAGAAAAGGAGTTGGATTTTGAAACCTATACTGTTCAGCCCAAGGAAACCCGTTGGAGCATTGCCCACAAATATGGCATAAGTGTGGATAGCCTTTTGGTGCTGAACCCGGAATTGGACAAGAACACCAACTATTTGGCCGCTGGTGAAGAATTGAAACTGCCAAGGCCAAAAGGCGATAGCCTCAAGGAACAAAAGGTGGAATTGTTTACGTCCTATACCGTACCGCCAAAAATGACCCTTTACAGTTTGGGAAGGGAGTATGGTATTCCAACGGATTCCATTGTAAGGCTCAACCCCGAGATCATGAAAGAGGGTGGCCTAAAAGAAGGAATGGTGGTACGACTCCCCAAAAAGAAGAACAAAGAAGGCGAGGTGAACACGGAAAACTTTATTTTTTACGAAGTAAAGCCTAAGCAAAACATATTCAGAATCACCCAAAACCTGAAAATTACCAGGGATGAGCTGTTCCGTTTAAACCCGGCCTTGGAAAATGGGCTAAAAGCTGGAATGGTCTTAAAATTGCCCAAAGAAAAGGCAGAGGAATTGGAAGTGAAGAATGCCTTGGTTCTGGATAAGATCAATTTGGTGGACAGCATTAATGTGGAAAACAGGCCCAAACTGGTTTTTATGCTTCCTTTCCGATTGGACAAGGTAAATGTGGCCGATACAGAAAAGGCGGAGGCACTGATCAAAAACCGTAGGGACATAGCATTGAGTCTTGGATTTTATACCGGGGCCATGGTGGCTTTGGATTCCATTAAAAAGTTAGGGGTCTCGGTGGATGTTAAAACCTACGATACCCAACTGGACCAAACCAAGGTCAAAGAAATCCTATTTAGGGAAAATCTAACCGGGGTAGACGCCATTATAGGCCCATTGGCAGCCGGGCCCTTGGACGAAGCAGCTGTTCAAGCTTCGGCAAAAAACATTCCTGTGATCGCCCCAATTGCTTCAGATAGTAAGTTGAGCCATGCCAATGTATTCTACTCCGTACCAAGGGATGTTGTACTACGGGATAAAATGCTCTCCCACATGGAAAAAATCCATAAGGGCGAAAACGTGATAATCATTGCGGATTCTACCCATCAAGTAGCGCATGATTCCATTTTGAGCAAATTCCCGGCAGCACAAATCGCAAAGGTAATCGACAACAAATCATTGCATTTGGATGAATTTTTGATCAAACTATCCGAAGACAAGGAAAATTGGGTGTTCCTCGAAACAGATCAGCCCAATATGGTGTCCAGCGTTACTTCTATCCTGAACTCGGCCAACACAGCTTCCATGGTGGATTCCGAAGAGACCAAGAAAATCAAGGTACGCATGTTTACCACGAGTTATAACGATGCTTTTGATGATGAGGCCGTCTCCAGGACCCATCTTTCCAATCTTAAGTTTACCTACCCATCGTTCTACCGGGTGTCTGGGAATGATGCCTTTACCAGGGCATACACGAAAAAGTACAATGGAAACTTACCGGATAAATATGCTGTTCGCGGTTTTGATGTAACTATGGACATACTGCTAAAGCTCGCATACAAGAAGAACCTTTTCGAAACTTCAAAGTATATCGGTCTAACAGAATATGCAGGAAGTGGATTTGATTATTTCAACGACTGGACTTCCGGCTATTTTAACCGAGCCTGCTACATTATGCAGTATGATGACCTTACATTAAAAGAAGTTAAGCTCAAAAATGACGTCAAAAGTAACCTATAACGGAAACCTGCGCACTACCTGTGTGCACGTACGTTCCGGAAACGAGTTTATTACCGATGCCCCGGTCGATAACAATGGAAAGGGCGAGGCTTTTTCACCAACCGACACGGTGGCGACCGGCTTGGCCAACTGTATGATGACCATGATGGGAATCAAGGCCCGAGATATGGATGTGGATTTGACAGGGTCCACTGCCGAGGTAACCAAGCACATGGCGGCGAACCCAAGAAGAATCTCAAAAATCGAAGTGAAATTCGAGTTGCCGTCATCGGTGTCCGAAAAGCACAGGAAAATTTTGGTGCATACGGCCAATACCTGCCCGGTGCACTATAGCCTGCACCCCGATATTGAAAAAATAATCGAATTTAATTGGGTAAAATAATTTCCATAGGATGTATTTTTCTACTTGGTTTTTTGGGATTTGCACAAGAAATCGAGGAGGGAATCCCTTGGAACGGGAACATACGGCTTACTTGGGCCGATTTTAAGGGAGAAGTACCGCCAGGGGAGGAATCTGCGGCAACTACTGCGAGCGGCATCAGCTATACCTATTCGGCCAATCTGTTGCACCACGAGGTGAATTTGGATTTTGAGGTAAACGCTTATTTCTACCCCAACGAGTCTTGGTACCGACCCGAACTGTGCAACGAGAACACATTGGCCCACGAACAGCTCCATTTTGATATTACCGAGGTGTTTGCCCGTAAGATGCGGGAAAAATTACGTAGAACTTCTTTTTCCGATGATGTAAAGGCAGAGGTCAGAAAGATTTATAGCGATATTTTAAAGGAGCTGCAAACCTACCAAGAGCGATACGATTGGGAGACCAACTTTTCCCGAAACCGTGAGAAGCAGTTGGAATGGAACCAAAAGATAGCTGAAGCCTTGAAAAACGAAGCAAAAGGTTAATTGTATTTCTCCTTAATTGGTTGACATTTTTTAGCTATGGAATAAAAAAATGAGGGGACTAGCCCCTCAATTTCTATATCAAACTAACTAAAAGTGTTTCTTTTTTAAATATCACACCGCATAAACCCATCTTTTAATGCCTGGATCTTGTCATCCCAAGTAGGAATAAACTCTTGGGCCACGTACCCTGTAAAACCTGTATCGTGAATTGCTTTGATGATAGCAGGGTAGTACAATTCCTGTGTTTCATCAATTTCATGCCTGCCGGGAACACCAGCAGTGTGGTAGTGCCCAAAATAAGGGTGGTAATTCTGTATGCTTCGGATAATGTCCCCTTCTTGGATCTGCATATGGTAGATATCGAACAACAATTTAAAATTATCGCTGCCCAAGTGTTTGCAAAGTTCCACACCCCATAAAGAGTTGTCACACATATAATCGGGGTGGTTTACTTGGTTAAAAAGTTCCATTTGGATCACTACACCGTGTTCTTCGGCCAATGGCATAATCTGGGAAAGCCCGTCCACACAGTTTTGAAGCCCCACATAATCGTTCATCCCGTTGCGATTGCCACTAAAACAAATAAGGTTGGTATAACCCGCTTCGGCCACTTTCGGAATCATTTCCGTGTAGTTTTTGATCAGCTGCTCATGGTATTTTGGATTGTTCCATCCCTCAGCCAAACCAATTTCAGCACCGTTGCACATAGAGCAATGTATGTCGTACTTTTTTAATATGGGCCATCTGTCAGGGCCTACGAGATCAATGGCTTTAACGCCCAATTCGTTCAATGTCTTTAAAAAATCCTCCAGCGGGATGTCATTAAAACACCATTCGCATACACTGTGGTTGATATTGTGCTTGAGTTTAAAGGTTTTGGATTGCCCTTGGCTGGCTGCCATGGCAGAGGCTGAAGCCAGACCTGCAGACCCAACGGCAGCAGTGGCTATAAAATTTCTACGTTTCATTTTTCGGATTTGTTATGGGAAAGATAGTATTTTCGACCTAGATATGGAAATACGTCCCGATTCAAAACAGCTTTTGGAGCTGGCACATTACAAGATGCCCTTTGGTAAATTCAAAGGGCGTTACCTTGTGGATTTGCCCTTGCCTTATTTGGTCTGGTTCCGTCAAAAAGGATTTCCCAAAGGAAAACTGGGTGATTACCTAAATACGATGTTGACGATAAAGGATAACAACCTGGAACCCATCATAAGAAAGTTGCAAAAAGATTTTCCTCGCGAATCTTCCTGATTTTTGCCCAGCAATTAGTAATTTTACGCCCCGTAATAGAATGAGCAATATGTCAGATACCAAGTACATTTTCGTTACGGGAGGCGTTACCTCTTCGTTGGGTAAGGGAATCATCGCCGCATCCTTGGCTAAACTACTGCAAGCCAGGGGGTACCGGACCACCATACAAAAATTAGATCCCTACATAAATGTAGATCCGGGAACGCTGAATCCTTATGAGCATGGCGAATGTTATGTGACCGATGATGGTGCCGAAACCGACTTGGATCTTGGCCATTACGAACGTTTTTTGAACGTACGCACCTCCCAAGCCAATAATGTAACTACGGGCAGGATTTACCAAAGCGTTATTGAAAAAGAGCGAAGAGGTGAATTTTTGGGCAAAACAGTACAGGTAGTGCCCCACATTACCAACGAAATTAAGGAGCGCATCCAAATTTTGGGCAATAGTGGGGATTACGATATTGTTATCACCGAAATCGGGGGTACGGTAGGGGATATCGAATCATTGCCTTATATTGAATCTGTTCGGCAGTTGCTTTGGGAATTGGGCGAGCACAACGGTATTGTAATCCATCTAACCCTAGTGCCGTTTTTATCTGCGGCAGGGGAGTTAAAGACAAAACCCACGCAGCACTCGGTCAAAACATTGATGGAGAGCGGAATAAAAGCGGATATTTTGGTGTGCCGTACCGAACATCAGATTTCGGAGGACATCAAGGAAAAATTGGCGCTTTTCTGTAATGTAAGAAAAGAGGCTGTGATCCAATCCATAGACGCATCCACCATTTACGATGTACCTTTATTGATGCAGGAAGAAGGCTTGGATACCGTTACCTTGGAAAAGTTGGCACTTCCCAACGATACCCAGCCCAACCTAGATCAATGGAAGGAGTTTTTGCAACGCCATAAAAATCCAAAACATAAGGTAACCATCGGATTGATCGGAAAATACGTCGAACTTCCCGATTCCTACAAATCCATACAAGAGGCTTTTATCCATGCAGGTGCGGCCAATGAAGTGGATGTTGAGGTAAGATCGGTGCATTCCGAACATCTATCGGCCAAAAACATTGACAAAAAGATGATGGGCTTGGACGGCATTTTAGTTGCCCCAGGCTTTGGTGAACGTGGTATAGAGGGGAAAGTGTTGGCCGTTCGTTACGCCCGTGAAAACGATATTCCCTTCTTGGGGATTTGTTTGGGCATGCAAATGGCGGTTATTGAATTTGCCAGAACGGTGCTGGGTCTGGAAAAAGCCAACTCCACCGAAATGGATAAAAATACGCCAGACCCTGTAATAAGTTTAATGGAAGAACAAAAATCCATTACCGATATGGGCGGAACCATGCGTTTGGGCAGTTGGGACTGTCACCTAAAAGAAGGCAGTTTGGTGGAGAAGGTATACGGTTCTTCCGATATTGAAGAACGACACAGGCACCGCTACGAATTCAACAATGCCTACAAGGAGCAAATGGAGGAAGCTGGATTGGTTGCTTCTGGGCTGAACCCAAGAACAGGCTTGGTGGAAGTGGTGGAAATTCCTTCGCATCCATGGTTTGTTGGTGTGCAGTACCACCCAGAGTACAAAAGTACGGTTGCGAGTCCGCATCCCTTATTTGTGGGGTTTGTAAAAGCGGTATTGACCCAAAAGCAGAAACAAAACAATGCCAGTTTGGCATAAAACGGGGTTTTGGGCATATATTTGCCACCTGAAATACCAATAAAATATTTCTACTAAATAATATTCATGGAAGAAAAGAAGCTGGATATTAAGTCCATTATTGGATTTGTACTGATTTTTGGGATACTCATATACATGTTTTACCAAAATCAGCCTACGCCAGAAGAGTTAGAGGCACAAAAAGCAGAGCAAGCGCAGATAGAGGCGGAGGAAGCCAAAGCGGAGGAGGCGGTCAAAACCGCACCCGTAAAGGAAACCAAGACCATAGATCTTAACGATTCCACCGCTGTGGCCCAATACAAAAATACGGTTGGGGCATTTGGTTTCACCCAGACTTCGGATGGAACCACCACTCTCGAAAACGAAGTACTTCAACTGAAAGTATCCAATAAAGGGGGACAGATTATTGAGGCCAAAATGAAGAATTTTGTCACCTACGATTCCGTTCCCGTATTTTTGGTAAAAGATGGCAATGCCAACTTTGCACTGAATTTTACCACATCGGACAATCGGGTTCTCAGTACGGCGGACCTGTATTTTGAACCGTCACTTACCCAAAGCGGGGACAACCATGTGCTTTCCATGAAGGCCAAAGTGGCCAACAATCAATTTTTGGAATACCGCTACGAAATGAAACCAAAAGAATATTTGGTGGACTTTACCGTGCGTTCCCAAGGTTTGAGCGGAGTTTTCAATACCAGTAAGCCTGTTACCTTGGAGTGGGACCTTAAAGGTATTCGCCACAATAAAAGCGTGCAGTACGAAAATAGATATACCCGTCTAACGTACAATCACGATGATGGTGACATCAGCAAGCTTTCCGAGAGCAGTGATTTTGATGAGGAAACCGAAGTGGATGTAAAGTGGTTGTCGTACCGTCAGCATTTTTTCAGCTCTATTCTAGCAACCGATGAGCACTTTAAGACTGCCGATCTAACATCCACAAACTTGGTCGAGGAAGAGAGCAAGGAACTCCAATTTACGAAAGCATATACCACACGGGCCCCTTTGGAGCTGCAAGGTGGCGAACTATCACAAAACATGTACTGGTACTACGGGCCCACCGATGTAAAGGTATTGGATGATTATAAGGATTTGGGCCTTGCCGATTCCATTCCGTTTGGATGGGGAATCTTTGGTTGGATCAACCGTTACGTATTTACGCCCTTCTATACGTTCTTGAGCTCGTTTTTACCCTATGGAATTGCCATTGTTATTATGACGATTTTGGTTCGATTGGCACTTTCGCCCGTCACCTATAAATCGTATTTGTCGCAGGCCAAAATGAAGGTGTTGAAGCCGGAGATTTCGGAAATCAGCGAAAAGTACAAGGACAACGCCATGAAAAAGCAGCAAGAGACCATGAAGGTGTACAACAAAGCAGGGGTGAGCCCTATGAGCGGCTGTGTGCCCGCTTTGTTACAGTTACCCATTTTCTACTCCCTGTTCATGTTTTTCCCGACTTCCTTTGCGTTGCGGCAAAAACCTTTTTTATGGGCCGAGGACCTATCGTCTTACGACACTATTTTTGAGTTGCCGTTCACCATACCCTTTTACGGTGACCACGTATCCTTGTTCCCGATTTTGGCATCCGTGGCCATCTTCTTCTATATGCAGATGACAACGGGCCAGAGCATGCAGATGCAACAGCAGCCCGGCATGCCGAACATGAAATTTATCATGTACCTATCGCCCGTTATGATGTTGTTCTTCTTTAACAACTACGCAAGTGGGTTGAGTTTGTACTATTTCGTTTCCAACTTGATTACCATCTTTATTATGTTGGCGATCAAGAACTACATCCTGGACGAGGATAAAATCCATGCCCAAATACAGGAGAACAAGAAAAAACCTAAAAAGGAAAACAAGTTCCAGCGTAAAATGCGCGAAATGATGGAGCAGGCCGAAGAACAAAAGAAATCAGGAAAAAGATAGTACTGGGGTAAATACTTTTCGGTTCAAAAAAAACTCCCTCAAGATTTTCTTGGGGGAGTTTCCATTTATAGGTGTAGTTTGGAAAGATTTGGGACTCCAAAGATGCGACATCACGCCTATCCAAAAAATTAAAAGTTGTAAAACCGTCGGTTTTTGTGGGTAAATAATCCCTTGTTGATGTGTTATCGATGAACGGTAAATTTTACGCAATAAAAAACCCCCTCAATTTGTTTTGAGGGGGCCTTTTGCATTATCCATCAATCAAAAACCAGTTAGTTTGAAGTGTCCGGGATGAGTACAGTATCCACTACGTGGATGACACCATTGATGGCTTGTACATCCACGGCATCAATACCAATGCCCATGTTTCCGGCACCGTCGGTAATATCTGCAATGTTATCACCTGTTCCGGGTAGGTTGATGGTGATCATATCGCCTTCCAAAGTGGTAGCTGTGGCTCCATCGCTCAAATCACCGGATCGAACATTGGCACCTGCCACCACGTGGTGTTGCAATATGGGTATTAGGTCAGCTTCGGCCGGAATGCTGGCCAAGGCATCAAATGCTTCGTTGGTAGGGGCAAACACGGTGAATGGATCGCTTCCCGCACCGTCTTGTGCCGATAATACGCTCACAAAATCCGTACTTGGCGTCAACTCTGTCAATGCAGATACCAAGGTAGAGAAGTTCGGGTCGGCAGCGGCAAAAGTTACCACTGTTGGCAAGTCGATAACAGCATCCACGGTATGGATTACCCCGTTGCTTGCCACAATGTCCGCCATGGCCACGTTACTTGTACCGTTTAAGGTTACACCATCATCGGTATTAATGTATAAACTTAAATTCTCGTCAGCAGCATACTCAGCAGCTGTGTTCACATAAGCATTTGTCAAATCCGAGGAGAACGCAGCGGCTCCCACAATCACGTGATTGGCCAAAATAGCATTCAAATCATTGGAATTAGGATTGGTAAATGCACTAAAGGCATCGTTTCCAGGAGCGAATACAGTGAATGTTTCTTCTTCATTGGATAGTAAATCTGTAAACGTTGTGTTTCCACCATCGGTCAATGCACCTACCAAAGAGGAAAGTCCTGGATTGGCAACCGCATGGTCCACAATATTTGGAATATCTATTACGGCATCTACCACATGAACAATACCGTTGATTGCTTTTACATCCGCAGCTACTACGGAGGCAACACCGTTAAAGGTTACACCATCAGAGGTATCGAAAAACAAGCTTACATTTTGCTCACCGGCCCCAGTGGCCAAAGTACTTGTGTAACCGGAACCAAGTCCTGTTAAGTCGGTTGAGGTAACTTCACCACTGATTACGTGGTTAAGCAATACATTGGTCAATACATCCACGGGAACGTCCTCTAGCGCTGCACCATCAAGGAAAGCCTCAAAGGCTTCATCGGTCGGGGCCAATACGGTAAAAGGTCCATTACCGCGCAATACGGTGGGTAAATCCCCGTTGGCCGCGGTAAGGGCAGCAACCAAATTCTGTAGGTTTTCGTTGCCAATGGCCAAATCGGTAATGGGCATTAGGATAATGTCGGCCAGTTCATCCAAAATAGCCTGGGGCAATAAAACTTTGTCTATAATATGTACAACACCATTGGAAACTTCAATATCTGCGGTAGTCACCTCAGCGGCAACATCGGTTGCATCTTGAATAAACACGCCACCTTCGGTGGATACTTGCAAGGAGGAACCCTGTAAGGTTGTAAGGCTCATTCCGTTGCTCAAATCGGTGGATAGGGCAGCATCTCCTACCACGTGGTAGGTTAAAATTACAGCTAGCAAATCTTGTAATTGTTGGGAGCTAAAATCGTCCAAGGAATCAAAACCATCCAGTTGTGCAAGCAAATCTGTAAATGCTTGATTGGTTGGGGCAAAAACCGTAAATGGCCCTTCACCACTTAAAGCAGCAACCAAGTCGTTATTGGCGCTCTCATCCGCTTTTTGAAGGGCGGCAACCAAAGTGCTCAATTCGGCGGTTGCCTGTGCGGCTTCAACAATATTATCTCCTTCCTGTTCAGGAGGCATAGGTCCATTGTCATCATCGGAACACGATGTGAATCCAATGAAAACCAATAAAAGGGTCAATCGGGTTAAATGTTTTAAAGCTTTCATGTTATTTTAGGTGTTTGTTTAACAATGTGAAAATATGATTAAACAAAATAACAACAATAATGTTTAACATTTTTAATTAAAACTTTAACAAAATTAAAATTCTAGGGATGTGTAGGTTATAATTTCACAGCTGTTGCTTTAGGATATATTTACCATTATTAATTAACGTCAATTCGTATTTTTGTAGCCTTAAATCATTGCAATGAAAAAGGTTGTTGTTGGACTTTCGGGAGGAGTGGATTCAAGCGTAGCTGCTTATTTGCTCAAAGAGCAGGGGTACGATGTAATCGGTCTGTTTATGAAGAATTGGCATGATGATTCTGTGACCATTTCGGAGGAATGCCCTTGGTTGGAGGACAGCAACGATGCATTGATCGTGGCCGAAAAACTGGGAATCCCTTTTCAAACCGTTGATTTAAGTGCGGAGTACAAGGAGCGAATCGTGGATTATATGTTCAATGAGTACGAAAGAGGAAGGACCCCCAACCCCGATGTGCTGTGCAATCGGGAGATCAAGTTTGATGTGTTCCTTAAAATCGCCCTACAATTGGGGGCCGATTACGTGGCGACAGGACATTATTGCAGAAAAGGAACCATCCAAAATGACGATGGTACGGAAACCTATCAGTTATTGTCCGGTAAAGACCCGAACAAAGACCAATCCTATTTTCTTTGTCAATTGTCGCAAGAACAGTTGTCCAAGACCTTGTTCCCAATTGGTGAATTGTTAAAACCAGAGGTTCGAAAAATAGCGGCAGACAACAATTTGATCACGGCCGATAAAAAGGACTCCCAAGGATTGTGTTTTATAGGAAAAGTGCATCTGCCCGAGTTTTTGCAACAAAAATTAAAGCCCAAAAAAGGGGTGATCGTGGAAGTGCCTAGTGATGCCGCACAATTTTCGATTGCTGTTCCAGCATTTCGGAATGAGCGGGAAAAATTGGTTTTCCAAGCCGAAAAGCCTGTATACTCCGAAACAGACGGTAAAGTGGTCGGGGAGCACCAAGGCGCGCATTATTTTACCATTGGGCAGCGAAAAGGCCTCAATGTTGGCGGAACCAAAGAACCTTTGTTCGTAATCGATACCGACGTGGAGAAGAACATCATCTATACCGGTCAGGGGAAAACGCATCCGGGGCTTTTAAGAAATACGCTGTTCATAAAGGAGGACGAACTCCATTGGGTACGCCCGGATTTGGCTTTGCAGGAAGATGAAACTATGGAAGTAATGGCCCGAATTAGATATCGACAGCCCTTGCAAGCGGCAACACTCTACAAAGTAGAAAACGGCTTGTATGTGGATTTCAAAGAAAAACAGTCCGCCATTACCGAAGGGCAGTTTGCCGCTTGGTATAGCAATGATGAGTTGATCGGTTCAGGAGTGATCTCCTAACCGGAATCCTTATTTATTTTGATTATTTTGGTGGAAATCTGAATCAAAACCTTCATGCAAAATAAAATCACGCAACTTTTCGGAATAGCATACCCTATCATTCAGGCGGGAATGGTCTGGGCCAGCGGTTGGCGTTTGGCCTCTGCGGTTTCCAATGCAGGTGGATTGGGGTTGCTAGGAGCGGGAAGTATGTATCCCAAGGTGTTGGAAGAGCACATCATAAAATGTAAAAAAGCAACCGATAAGCCTTTTGGGGTCAATGTTCCCATGTTGTATCCTGACATTGAAAAGTTGATGGACATTATTGTTGACCAAGAGGTGAAAATTGTATTCACTTCTGCGGGAAATCCGAAAACTTGGACCAAATTTCTTCAAGAGAAGGGAATTACTGTGGTTCATGTGGTGAGTAGCGTAAAATTTGCCCTCAAAGCCCAAGAAGCCGGAGTGGATGCCATAGTGGCAGAGGGTTTTGAAGCTGGAGGACATAACGGAAGGGATGAAACCACGACCATGGTACTGATACCTTCGGTAAAAGAGAAAATACAAATACCCCTAATTGCCGCTGGAGGTATTGCCACGGGCAGAGCCATGTTGGCAGCTATGGTTTTGGGTGCCGATGGCGTTCAGGTAGGGAGTAGGTTCGTGGCCTCCCCTGAGGCATCGTCCCACGAACTCTTTAAGCAACGGGTGGTTGATGCCCAAGAAGGGGATACCCAATTGACCTTGAAGGAGCTGGCACCGGTACGTTTGCTCAAAAACAAATTTTTTAAAGATGTACAGGAAGCCTATGCCGAAGGAGCTTCCATTGAAGATTTAAAAACCCTATTGGGAAGGGCCCGGGCCAAACGCGGTATGTTCGATGGGGATATGGAAGAAGGAGAACTGGAAATAGGCCAAGTTTCCGGTTTGATCCATAACATAACACCTGCGGCAGAAATAGTTAAAGAACTAATGGCTGAATTCAACCAGGCAAAAGCTGAAATTCAGCACTATTAAAGCATTCCGCCAAAAGTTTGGGAAACTTTTAATACTTTTACGCTGCGCAATGAGAACACTAATCCCCACACTACTCTTTTTTGTGCTCGCCTCGCATTGCCATGGGCAAGTGGAGCGGGACAAAGCACTCCACTTTTTGGGAGGTAATCTCTTTGGCCTTGCAGGGGCCGGAATCGCTAAACAAGCTTCTGATGGGAATAGAATCTGGACTTTTGTTGGGTCCGTGGCTGGCAGTACCCTTATTGGATTGGCCAAAGAGACCGTGGATGCTGGACAACGCGAAAATGGTTGGGACAATGATGATCTCGCCGCTACCATTTTAGGGGGTGTTACCGTGGGTGTTACCATAGACCTTTTCTCTAAAAAAGATGATAGAAGGCACTTGCGAGGTCGTTACTCTAACCTGAACTTAAAGAAACAAAAGCAGTTTCTTCATCCAAAATCGGAATTTGTTGTGTTGGATGGCAAACTCCCGTCACTGAATACCTTGGGGCTTTCCAATCGGGAGTTAACTGTTAAATAGTTTTACAAATACTTTTTAGAATTTGTAAAAATCCGTCAATTCGAATAATTTTTTTAAGTGAAAACCAGAAAATTGTATCTGTCTACAGGTAGGTTTTAAGGTTGTAGACGATGGTCGAGAGGTGCATGCACTTGTTAGCCTGTCCCAGTCCTATGGAGTTTACCTTTAGTAGGACCATGAATTGGGTCAGGGTATACCGAATACTGGTTCCACCGTGCTCTGCCGTCTACCTTTCATGTACCTGCCATAATGATCATCACGGACTTTTTGCCTAACTTGTGCAACAGACACAATGGCAATAAGTAATTGCTTGCTATTGACTACCTCGGAAAATCCTCTTAAATTTTCAGTTCGGTGTATTCTTGCAAAGTTAACTGCCAAACCACACAACTACTCATAGCAGGAAACCGTTGGCTGTAATTAAAAACCCCTCCTTAATTTTGAATTTTAAGACAAATGTCTTATATTGATGGACAAATGTCAATGTTATGCTTGCTGAGAAACAAAAAGAACATTCAAACGATTTAACAGCTGTCAATAAAGCGATTAAGGTTTACGTTCGAAATATAGGTAAATCTTCACGAATAAAAATCAAAGCAAAAAATATCACATATTCTGATTTTTTTGAAAATAAAATGCTAATAATTCGAGCAATAAGAGAAGGCTTACCTTACAAGTTGTTTAGTGAAATTAAAGAAATTACACCTTTTACAGAAGATGATTGGGCTGAATATTTGAACCTATCTAAAAAAACATTACAGAGACATAGTAATGATGCTAATTATCTTTTTAAGCCTATCCATACTGAAAAAATAATAGAATTAGCAGAAGTCACAAATTTCGGAAAAGAAGTATTTGATTCTGCAGAACAATTTTATTTATGGCTTAACACGCCTTCCTATGCACTCGGCAATTTAAAACCAGCTGAGCTATTAAAAGACTCTTATGGAAAGGAGTTGGTAATGAGTGAGTTAAATAGAATTGACCAAGGAATTTTCGCATAATGAGAGTATTTAGACTTTCAAAGAAAAAATTTTCTAAAGAATTAAGCGGAAAAGGTGCTTCTAAGTCAGGAAATAGATGGAATTCAAAAGGAACAGAAATAATTTATTCAGCCGAAAGTAGAGCATTGGCTATGGCTGAGGTAGCAGTGCATTTAAGCCTTGCTACTTTACCCAGTGATTATGTGATGATTGAGATAGACATACCAGACAGCATAAAAATAAAAGAACTCAAATTAAAAGACCTTCCAGAAAATTGGAATAATCATCCACCAAATATTAGTACTCAAAAATTAGGCGATGAATTCATTGACTCTTTAGACTTATGTGTTTTGAAAGTTCCGTCTGCAGTTGTTCAAGGGGATTCCAATTATCTAATTAATCCTTATCATAAAGAATTTAAAAAAATAAAAATTTTAGATATAACAGAATTCCCTTTTGATAAAAGAATATTTAAATAACTACAGCAAACAAAGATGGTAATCGTTGCATAAGCCCCTGATTCAAGAAAAACAGACCTCGAATGAGGCTAAAAAGGCAGTCTCTTTTTTTTGTTTAAAACTGAAAGGGATCGTAACTTTAGTTATGAGCCGAAAAGTAGTATGGAAGACCAATGACCAGGACCAGTTGAGCCTTCTTCCACCCAGTTATGATGACCTTGTGCCCAAAAACCATCCTGTCCGGATCGTCAATTCAATTTTGGAGGGAATAGACCTTGGAGCATTGGAAAGGACCTATAAGGGAGGGGGCACCTCCAGCTATCACCCGAAGGTACTGCTCAAGATATTGGTCTATGCCTATCTGCGCAACCTGTATTCCTCCCGCAAGATAGAGGAGGCCCTTGGGGAAAACCTTCATTTTATGTGGTTGGCCGGCACGGCACGGCCGGACCACAATACCATCAGTAACTTCCGTTCGGGAAAGTTAAAGGGCCACTTTAAAAGAATATTCGATCAAGTGGTC